>CAZKYZ010000436.1:0-3436 GCA_964557055.1 uncultured Desulfobacterales bacterium | reverse complement strand
GCCCTGCCCATGCGGCAGCGGGAAGAAATATAAAAAGTGTTGCATGAATTAGTGTCCTGGCGGCCACTTGCCGCCCGAGGCGAGGCTATACTATCCGCCGCAGGGTGGTTACACAATTAGTGGCCGCCGACCCGCCTACGTTAAAAACCACACCAATTTCCGGTTTCCCTTTTGCCCGTGCCACGCCAATCGGTTCTCCCGTAAGCTGTTTATAGGCCAGGGCGTGCATGGATGCACCGGTTGCCCCGACCGGATGCCCCTTGGACTTGAGACCGCCTGACAGGTTCACCGGACAATCATCCGTGCGCGTGTATTTGCCGGCCATGTAATCCTTACCGCCCTGTCCATCCTCCGAAAGTCCGAGGGCTTCGGTCGTCAATATCTGATTGATCGAAAAGCAATCGTGCACCTCGGCAAAATCAACATCACTCAAGGTAATACCGGCCTCTTCGAAAGACCTTCCCACGGCGACCTTGCCGGCAATAAGTTCGTGCATATTGGGTCGAACACTTTCCGGCAGCCGTTCGGTGGCCATGCCGATGCCGGCCAGTTCCACCACGGGCCGCCCCATAGTCCGGGCGTCATCAGTGGGGGCTATCACCAGGGCCGCGGCCCCGTCGGTGACCAGGGAACAATCGTGCAGCCTCAACGGCGGTGCGATGAGAGGGTTGCCGCCCTTACCTTGCTCCGGAAGATTCAATATCGCTTCGGCCGTGGTCAGGCCCATCCGGTCCGGCGGACTGCCTTTACCGAAATGCGCCAGGGGGTTCTCCAAGCCGTTGTGATAGGAAAGGGCGGATACCGCGGCCAGCATCTGCTGCAGTTCGTCAAGGGAATACCCGTAATTTTTCATATACCCTTTGGCATATTCGGCAAACAGTCCTGGAAAGGTCATCCCCCGGGCCCCTTCCTCGGGCCAATAGGAAGAGCACGCCAGTGTGCTGGTCATGTCCCGAGTGCTAAGGAGGGTCATTTTTTCAACACCCAAAACCAGAATTCTTCTGAAGCGCTCGGCTTCCATGGCGAACACAGCATTGTAAAGGGCTATGGAAGACGAAGCACAGGCCCCTTCAGTGCGGGTCGTGGGGACAAAGCGCAGTGCCTCCGGAGCGACCTCGAGGCCCAGAGGCCCGATATGTTCTTGGTTGATAAACCGTGAAGGCGAGCACGATCCGATCCAGATGCCGTCGATCTCCCCGGCTTCCAGCCCGGCGTCTTTGATTGCGCCCTGACCGGCTTCAATTAGAAGGTCGTAATAAGAACGGGTATCCTTGATTTCACCGGTTTCTCTGTTTTTCTCAACAAACGCGCCAAACTTGGTATTGTAGGCACCGATAATGCTAACCTTGCTCATTGGTTTCCTCCTTAATGGCCCTGATATCGAAAGCGTAAAAAAGCCCAGGTGTAATTATTATGCCCTAACCTCGCGAGCCGAGTCGCAGACCGCCATGGATGTAGAATACATCCCCGGTCAAGGCTTCATTGCGATACAACTCTCCGACCAGGGAGGCCACTTCTTCCGGTTCGATCAGGCGCCTGATCGGTACATCGTCCAGGATTTTTTCAAGGGCCCGTTGGTTCATATTTTTTAAAATTGCGGTGCCCACATAACCCGGGGCCACTGCCACACACCGGATCCTGTCTGCCAGGTTGCGCCGGAACAGTTCGGCGGTAATCACTTTGGGCATAACCGACACCGCTGCTTTGGTCGATGAATAGTTAATCTGGCCGGCCGTTCCCAGAGAGCCGGTCGAAGAAACCAGGCAGATAAGGCCCCGTGAACTGGTGTTGATCATCCGCTCCGTACATTCGCGAACGGTAAGAAAGACACCGGTCAGGTTTATGTCAATCACTTTCTGAAACTGCTCAAGCGACATTTTGCGCTTCACTCTACCGGTCTCTCGATCGGTGGAAACCATCAACCCGTCCATGATAATTCCGGCAAAAGGCGCCACCAGGTTGATCTGGCCAAAAGCGTCAACGGCGGTATCGGCCAGGCGGGCACAATCCGCCTCACGGGTGACGTCGCACAGTACCTGCACCACCTCGCCGGGCAACTGCCGGGCAGCCTGCTTCAAGGATTCTTCGACCACATCGGCCAATACCACCTTCCCGCCGTTTGCAACCCAGTATCCGGCAACCGCCAGACCGATGCCGCTGGCGCCTCCGGTGACAACCGCAACGGAATCTTTTATTTCCAGCATGTTTTTTCCCTTTCTTATAGAATCATAGGTACGGTTGATTTGCGCCTGTGAGCCCCCATATCACTGCAAAGTCTATACCACCGGAAACCACTTCTCCGGGCAGTGCTTATATTAGGCGGCACCATTTTTGCGCTGGTGTATAAACATACGGTTTATGAGGAGGCTGCCTGGTATTTGAAATCAGGCAAAGACCGTTTCCCGCGTATAGTCCGGACAATTAAACTGTTTTACACAACCGTCTGACCTATCCGTAAAAGTGGTGTGGGGCTCCCGGATCTGTAGGTGTATCAATTTGTCTACACACTTGCGTGGCTGGCCGGTTGGTCCGTTGCGGTTGATCTGCGGTTTTGCCACGTTGATAGGGGTATTCAGGCGGGTATGTATTTTGCGTAAGGCTCTTGTGAGAACTTTCAACCCATTAAATAGTCAGAGGAGTCCACAATGAATCTCGCATCTTTGTTTGCCAGGCATGCCCGATACCGGCCTGACCGCCTGGCCGTTGTCTTCGAAAATCAACGGTTGACCTACAGCGAGTTCAATCAACAGATCAACCGTGCAGCCAATGCCATGCAGGCACTGGGGATCGCAAAAGGGGATAAAGTGGCCACTATTCTCCCCAATTGTCTTGAATTACTTGAAATTTACTGGGCAGTGGGCAAAATCGGTGCCGTGGTCGTACCCATGAGCACCTTGCTGCTGGACAGCGCTCTGACCTCCCTGCTCAATGATTCCGACGCGCGTATGGTGATTACCAACGGCGAATTCGCGCGGATTCTGGATCGGATCAAGCCGGAACTTACCCAGGTTGCAGCAAACCGATTCCTGCTCACCGAAGAAGCCGACCTGGCGGGTTTTCAAGATTATCATGCCCTGAAAGCGGCAGCTGCCGATGGCGAGCCAGAGGGACTGGCTATTTCCAGCGATGACCCTTTCAATATCATGTACAGCAGCGGTACGACGGGTCTGCCCAAGGGAATCGTACACACCCACGCCATTCGCATGGCATATGGAACATCCTTCGCGGCCGCTTTCCGAATGACACCGGAGAGCATCACCATGCACTCCGGAGCCATCGTGTTCAACGGCGCTTTCGTAGACCTGATGCCCACTGTTTTTCTGGGCGCTACCTATATCCTGCGGCCCCAGTTCGATCCGGTCGACTACATCGAAACCATCAAACGCGAGAAGGTCACCCATGTGATGATGGTACCGGCCCAGATTATCGCAATGAT
>CAZKYZ010000435.1:0-3438 GCA_964557055.1 uncultured Desulfobacterales bacterium | reverse complement strand
CGAGAAACGGTCAAGGATCTGTTCAAGAGTTTCATTGGACAGCATGTTAAAGAGGCGCAGGATCGGTTTTGATTTGAAATCACAGGCTGCTGCAATCCCGGCGGAGACAACTGAATACGGTTCGGTAAGCGGTTCTCGTGCCCCATTCACCAGACGGAAACCCAAAAGGGTATATTTATCCAGGCCCCTTAGCAGGTCCCCTGCAAGTGTTGGTTGGTAAGCAGCAAGGGTTTTGAGAATACCGGCCGCCCGGGGCGTATCGATCACCTCCAGGACGGTTGCAGCGATATCCGGTGATATATGCATTAGAATCGAGGCTGCTTCATCGAATGGAATATCGGTGATATATTGTCGCATGCGGCGCTTATCAAGCCCTTTCAGCGGTCCGGCACCAAGATTCTCAGACGCTTTCTTCAAACGACTTTTCTGATCAGGTTCCATCCCTTCTGCAATCGTGATGCGTTTCTGTTCCGGCATCCCGGACAGTATTCGGGCGGCGCGGGCAAAGGACACGGCATCGCCGTTTTTGGCGATGTTCGTGATAATGGCAATACCGGTTTGTATCTCCGTGGCGATGATGCAGGCGAGCTGCTGGTTTTCCGGCATTTCACGAACAAGCCTGGCAATGCTGGCCGGATGAATATGGATCATTATGGGACCCAGGCTTTTGGGTGTTAAAAACAACAATGACCGTGCCATTTCCAGGGGGGCATCCACACCGAGACTCATAGCCTCAACCACGGCTGCGGCCGACTCCGGTTGCATCGCTGCCAGGATGGATGCGATCCGTTCGGGTTTTACACGGGTGTAGTTGTCGAACATGGCCCTTCGGGATTCGGCGGGATTCAATTCGTTAAAAACGGATCCTGCCACTGGGTCGGGTAACGCCGCCAGCAGCGGCGGAATGCGATCTTTGTAGGGAAGCATTAGATTTTTCTGTATGAGGTTATCTTCATGCGCCAGCAAAGCCCGGAAGACAGCGGTCGCTTTTTTCTGTTCCCCATCATCAAAACTGGATGTGATTACTACGGCCAGTTCCGTTGCATCGAGTTTCTCGATATCAACATGGTTCATTTACGCTTACTCCCTTTTAAATACGAGCCAGTAAGTGTTTATATAACGTTCCGCCCCGCAAGCAACATCGGCCCCACCGGTAGGAACGTTCAGCACGTTCGGAATACCGCCATTCATTGCCACCAGGGTACTTGATCCGCCACCGTCAAGGCCAATGGCCTGTTCTGCCCCCAGGCTGACGGCCAGCTTCGCCACCTCATTAAAGGTCATGCCTGCACTACGTTCGGGGCGTCCACGTCCCAACGCTTCACCGGAAACGGTACCGAAAACCAGTTCCTTTTTGCGTATCATGATAAAACTTCGGGCCGCACGAAAAAAATGTTTTGCCCGTGTCAGTGAAATCGGCAATACATTGGTGTCTTTCCATCCAAACTGTTCAGTGTCAAAATCAATGTCGATTTTACCGTCCCGGACCAGAAGGGGTCCGCTCGCCATGGCTTCCATAACCTGTGACTGGTGTTTTGGCAGATCTGTCTGAAATAGAACCAAGGCGCCTGGGCCAAGGATTTCGGGAAATTCCGCCAAACGTGATTCCGGTACCGATAAAACGGCACCCCAGAGCGGGAGAACGCATCTGCCGCCGCGGCGAATATCAAGCACTTTCCCCCTGGCGATAGTGATGTCGGTTACACCGGAATTTCGGGGGGTTTCGTTACCGCTGATGGTATTGTAGAGTACCACCTGATGATCTGATTCGCGCTTATTCAGTGAATCCCATTGGATTTTCCGCCCGTTTATGGTTGCGCTCTTAATGAAGACACGGCGGATACGGGTTTTTCCGTCGGAAGTTAAAAAAAGTGCGGCGCGGTTGAAAAGGGGCGGAACGTCAGTTTTCCCGTTGCTGACAAACCAGCCGGAAAGTTCCCCGAAAGCGAGCCCTGGCAGTGCCGTCATGTCAATCCCCAGATCAAGTGCATCCAGATAGTGGCCGTAGTCAAAATAAAACCCGCCGTTTATCCCCGCTATTGCCCCGGAGTCCCTCACGACATCGCTCAGGCGCACCAGGCCCAGACTGTCAAAAAGAGTGCCTTCCGGTCGTTTACTATCCCGCGAGCAGGATCCCAGCTGTGATTGCACTGCGGTTATCGGTATCAGGCGGTTCTCAGGCACCGCCCGGCAGGCGGATAGCCGGATTCTGTCCATATCCATTGCCAGAAGATCTACCTGTAATGGCCATGGTCCCGACCGGGTTGGTGTGGTGCCCGTCAGCTTCGTCCAGTGCAGGCCATTGCCAAACTTTCGGCTTTGGTCCGTCTCCAAGTGCGGTGAAGGACGGCAGGACAGTGGTGTGGCATTGTTGGGGGCATGCTCTTGCTGCCTGGCAGCGATCGCTTGCCTGACGTTGAACGCCCTGTCCTCCGGCAGATGCTCCAGTAGCGCAAGAATCTGTCGCCTGCCGTCGTCATCGGCGTCCAGGGCGGCAAACAGCCGAACAATTGAATCATCTTGTACACCTGACAGCCAGCTGGCGATAACTTGCGGATGCGGGGCCATGAAGGATTCCAGAAAAATATACCGCAGGTATTTTTTTTCAACACGGTTCAGGAGAGAATCCATCTCCCGGCTTGAAAGCTTGTAAAGAGAGGGCGTGACATTGCTTTGATACGGTTTTAAGGAGTTGGTTCCGTATTGCTCCATTTCAAGTGCGATGAGCCGTTGTAGATGCTTCATATCCTTTGCACCATCCCAATCGCTTTCGATTGGACTGTTTGGGCACGATTTTTTTTTTCAGTATCGATTGGTGGCATAGAATTTCAAAACCATTCGCTGTCTTCCCGGTAACTTTTGATGGCTTCTTCCAATCTTTCGTAAATTTCTACAGCGCGATAGAATCGCGTAATTTCAAAAACAGTCATTACACGTGGCTGTACGCCGGACAGACGCAGTTCACCGTTATCTTTTCGCAGGGATCGGCTTAGTGCGATAAGTGCGCTCAGACCGCTGCTGTCAAGGAATTCAATCGATCGCATATCGAGGACAATATTGTGATTGCCTTTGGATGCTTGCCTTGTAGATGCCAGAAAGTCATCGGCGTTGGCGGCATCGATTGTCACCGTCTTATCAGCGGGTGCTATGACAACGACGTTACCCGATGTCATGGTATCGATTTCCATCATTCTCTCCTAAAGCAGTTCAATATTTGTGATGAACTCGGGTGAATAACAGCGGTACGATCAGGGCAGGTTCTGGTCAGGCGATCTGCCGGAGCCCTTCCGAAGGTTACCGGAATCTCCATTCAATTCTAAGGGCAATGCTGTGACCATCCGAGTTGCCGGTCTTTAAGTAATAGGTGTTGCCCTTTTCTTTATCTTTTTCCTTTTCGTAGCCGTACATGAGACTGATGCGGTTACTGCTGTCATAGTC
>CAZKYZ010000434.1:0-3450 GCA_964557055.1 uncultured Desulfobacterales bacterium | reverse complement strand
TTTACTGTTTTTTCAAAAGTAGCGCCGCCGATCGTGACCCTGGCGATCCAGTTTCCGGTTGGCGCGTCCGCATCGGTATTGACGTGAAAACTGTAAAAACCGTTGAGGGATTCTTTGCGGGTAATGGTTTTCACCCGCTGGCCGCGCGGGTTGATCAGTTCAAAATCCACGGGGTGGTCGGGCGGCAGGGGATTATCGGCATCCACGCGGATAAATGTCAGATAAATAGGGTCTCCCGGTCTCCATACTCCCCGTTCACCGTAGATAAAACCTTTGAGCCCATGTTTAATGGTCTGGCCGGCGACATCAAAATGGCTGACCGATAGTGCCGAACCGTCGTCCATGCGGAGATAGCCCTGCTGCTCCCCATTTTGGACAACCAACAAAAATGGTTTTCTATCGGCCTTTACAATCGCCGTACCATCCTCTCCGGTCCGGCCGCTGGTAATTGCCTGAAGTTGATAGTCCAGGACCTGAAAGGCGACACCCGGAAGCGGCTGGGCCGTTTTCAGGTCCGTTATGACCGTGAATATTTCTTCATTCCCGCCCCGTTTTGCCAGGATTCCGATATCGGATATCAACAGGTTGCGCGACACCGTTAAATTGCGTCCGCCAAAATATTTGTGGAAGTAGGACGGATGACAGGGATTGTCCTGGTTCTGGTAATACTCATCCCAGTCATACGATCCATATTGTTCGGCAGTATCCCAATTGCTGCTTTCGATTTTTTCATCATCCATCAATGCGTCTTTGGTGTCCATATCGTCCGTGTCATCGGGCGCTTCTACCGGGCAGGGATAGACGATATGGGAGCGCGCGAAAGAAAGTGTCAGCCGATAGATGCCTCCGGGGTTGGCAGCGATCAGGGGCGCAACATCAAGGCCATGACGAACCCAGCGATTGCGGTGTTCCGGAGACCAGTTCAAATGGATGGTTTTCCGCCAGATGGTGCGCCCGACACGCTCAATTTCGTACTCACCGTCCATTCTGTTGACCTGCAGGTATCGGGGAATATTATCGGTAAATATTTGTGTCGCAGTTACCCGGATCGCCCGCAGGTTCATGGTTTCAACGGGAAGGGTCTGTCCCTGTGTGGTCGGCAGAATCACCCCTTTTCCGGTAAATCGAATTTGCGGTTTCACGTCCTCAAAAAAAACAGTAAGCGTTCTGGCCTCTTGCAACGGCCGCCCCTGGGCGTTACGGACACCGGCGGATATGTCAACCGCAAACTCACCAGCCCAACCACTCTGGCCGTATATCCTCACCACGTTGTCCATGATGTTGAATTTTAAGTCTTGGCGGCCATCCACCCGAATCAGGCCGTTGAGATTCTGACTCCTTTTGAGGGGGTCCGAAAACCGAACTTCGATGCACCGTTCTGCCCCCTGGACCGCCCGTGCAAAAGACACCTCAAAGGTGTCCACGGAAGGCACTTGGATGATTCTTTTCCCTTTTTGATCGGCCTTGATCGGGGTCCCGTCCCACGCCAATATGACCTGGGTTGCGGTCTCTTTTCGGGCGATACCGTTGATAACAAAATCATGGCGGCGGCCGTTCTCCGCATGTCGCCATTTTATGGGCAGCGCAGAACCCGATTGACTTGCCTGCAATACGGCTTCCAGGGAAGCCCCGGTTTCACCGTCCGCAGTCACAATTGTCCCGCCAAGTTGCTGTTTTTGTGGTAATTTCATGTCGACCGGCTTCAAACCGTCAACGCTGATCTCCAGGGTCTGTTTCATGGTGGTGAAGTTGAATACAAAAGTTTGGACGCCATCCAGGTTTTCCATTATTTTGGACAGATTGAGGGTAGCCGTAGTGTCCTGCTCCGCCGGTAGCGGCTGCTGTGGTAAAAACGCCAGCGTACGCCTTTGTACCCAGGAAGCCGCACCCTTGATCGGCGGTTCAAAAGTAATCGGAGATGTCTCCAGGGGGACATTGAGCCTGTCCTCCGCGACCATATCCTTGTTAAATTGGACACAGATGCTGTCCTCCCTGGAAATGGTTCCGGAAGTGTATGCCGCCACTACCGATGTTGTCGGCGGAAGCGTTTTCGGCGGTTCCGCTGATTCGGAACAGGCCATCAGCGCCAGGGCTGCAAAAAATGCTAACCAGAGGTTCTTCCAATTATTAGAAGCCGTCTTAAAAAAAAGATTCTGGTCTAAGACCAAGGCGGGCGCGAGTTTCAACCCGGAGGAATACTTTTGTATTTTTTGGACTCGAAACGAGCGCCCAACAAAAAGATTGGGCCAAAAAACATTTCTGGGATCGCTTCTATTCATTGACAATTCCCTCCATTAGCATGCCCTTTTTAAAAATCCGAGGTGGAATATTCTGACAATAAAGGCGCTCCAGGAAATCGACCGGCGAGTGTTCGGTATTTCAGGGAGGCGCCTCCGAATAAATCAAGGGCACTACCCACCGTGAAATCGACCTTGCCTTTTCCCAGAACGTTAATGCGCTCGATGTCTTGCATGGACCGGATACCGCCGGCATAGGTAATCGGACGGCCATCCCATGCTCCCAGCAGTGCCACCAGGGATTCCTCGATTCCGGAACATTGGCCTTCCACATCCACAGCATGGATAAGGTATTCGCAACAGCTGGAAGAAAGCCGTTCCAGAAGCGTATCGTTGACCGCCTCCCGCGTAAACGTCTGCCACCTGTCCGTAACGATATAATAAGCGTCCTCTTTTTTACGGCAGCTCAAATCGAGTACCAGGCGTTCGGCACCGATTGCTTTGACCAAACGACTCAGCCGTTCAAGGTCTATAATCCCCTGGTGAAATACCCAGGAAGTCACGATAACAGCTGAAGCACCGGCATCCAACCATCGGGCGGCATTATCGATGGTGACACCACCGCCCAACTGCAATCCACCGGGCCAGGCCTGCAGGGCATTCCGGGCTGCCGTTTCATTCCCTTTCCCCAGCTGGATGACGTGGCCGCCGGAAAGATTGTCTTTTCGGTAAAGGTGGGCGAACCATTCCGGCGGCTTTATGGATGTAAAATTGGTTACCGGGATATCCCCTTTTTTATCCGTAAGCGTGGATCCGACAATCTGTTTGACGACACCGTCATGAATGTCGATGCATGGTCGAAATTTCATTACCTCGTGATTCCTTGTTTTTATCCCTCAATATTGCAATTCGAACATGCATCTGGTTACGGCCGTCAGGGTTTCCTACCGGACATTGCGGCAGATGAATATTAACATACTGATTTTCTGCTAAAATTGCAAACATATTGCCGGAGAATATTTTTTTGTGCAGAACTGCAGTTAATCCTTGATTGAGACGACATATTGAAATATCATACGAATAGAAGAATATTAGAACAGTATAAAAGTAGAAATACACAAAGGAGCCTACAGATGCGCAAAATTGCAATCGCCATGGCCAAGGGAGGCGTCGGAAAAACAACGACAGCCGTTAACCTTGCTTTTGGGTTGTC
>CAZKYZ010000433.1:0-3453 GCA_964557055.1 uncultured Desulfobacterales bacterium | reverse complement strand
CGGTTTCCTGCAATCCGGATTCAAGGAAGAGAGATTGGCGTATGGACGAATAAAGGATGACCAAATAAAAGAAACGGGTGCTGATTATTGTATCGCCGGATGCCATAACTGTCATGCCCAGATCCATGAACTCAGCGAACATTATGGCGGCAACTATCCGGTGGTCCACCTGTGGACCATGATCTGCCTGTCCCTGGGCATTCTCGGTCCCAATGAAAGGGAATATCTGGGCGATGATCTGAAAGAAGTTAATGTGTTTCATCCGGAAACCGCTATGTAGGGAAACTGCCGGCTACACCAGGCAAGCGTGCAGCTGGATTCGATACGACCGACAGGAGGAGCAATGATAGTAGCTAGGAGAAAGCCCTTCGATGAAATCAAGGAAATGTTGCAGGATTACAAAAAAGTCCTCACCATCGGGTGCGGAACCTGTGTCGCTGTTTGTCTCACAGGTGGCGAAAAGGAAGTAGATATTCTGAATACAGAGCTGGATATGGCTAGAAGGCTGGACGAAAATCCCATAGAACTCGGTGCCTGCACGGTAGAGCGGCAGTGTGATTATGAATACATGGAATCCCTGGATGACAAAATCGGGGATTATGAGGCCGTTCTCTCCATGGCCTGTGGCGTCGGGATCCAATTTTTAGCCGAACGATACCCGGATACGCCGGTTTTTCCTGGCGTCGATACGTCCGGACTGTCCGCCAACCGGGCCGTCGGCTGGTATGAAGAACGTTGTCGTGCCTGCGAAAGCTGTGTATTGGCCTGGACAGGCGGCATCTGCCCGGTCACCATGTGTGCCAAGGGACTGTTCAACGGCCCCTGTGGCGGAACAAACAATGGCAACTGCGAGATCAGCGACGAACAGCCTTGCGCCTGGTTCCGGATTTATGAAAGACTCGCCGCACAGGGCAGGCTGGACTGTATCAAGAAGCTGCAAGCCCCCCGTGGGTGGAAAGATACCGTCCCGCGAACCCTGATTCAGCCCGGTTACGAGAAATTAACAGAAGCCGGTTCCAAGTAGGTTTCGCTGGAAAATGGTTTCGTCTCCTTATGGAGGGACGTTACATTTAATTTGTGCTGACACATTTGGAATAGGATAGATATCATGAGCGAAGAGAAAAATGGTTTAAAGTCGGGAAGCAATCTGGAAAAGGTTCTGAAAGCCGGTCACTTCGCGTTTACCGGCGAACTCGGGCCACCGCGCGGGTCCAATGCGGAAGAGGTGAGAGAAAAAGCCGCGCATTTGAAGGGAAACGTGGATGCGGTCAATATCACCGATAATCAGACTGCCATGGTGCGCATGGCCAGTTGGGCCGCCAGCCTTATCCTTATTCAAGAAGGACTCGAACCCAATTTTCAAATGGTCTGCCGGGACAGAAACCGCCTGGCCATGCAAGCGGATATTCTTGGTGCATCAGCCCATGGTATCCGCAATATGTTGTGTTTGTCGGGCGACCATTGCAAATTTGGAGACCATCCAACCGCCAAGGGAGTCTTTGATATCGACTCCATGCAACTGATCTCCATGACCAAACAGATGCGCGATGAGGGCACCTTTTTAAGTGGCTCCGAAATCCAAGACCCTCCCAAGATATTTATAGGTGCCGCGGCCAACCCCTTTGCCGAACCGTTTCAGTGGCGCGTCCATCGACTGGCCAAGAAGATCGAAGCCGGGGTTGATTTCATTCAGACCCAGTGCATCTACAATATGGAACGGTTCCGGGAATGGGTCAAACAAGCAAACGATATGGGGTTGACGGAAAAAGTGTATATCCTGGCCGGCGTAACGCCCATGAAAAGCGTCGGTATGGCCAAATACATGAAAAACAAGGTCCCTGGCATGGATGTGCCTGATGAAATCATTGCTCGCCTGCAGGGCGCCGAAAAGGGTAAAGTTGCCGCCGAAGGAATCAAGATCGCCTGCGAACAGATTGAGGAATTCAAGGAGTTGAAGGGGGTAGCCGGTGTTCACCTCATGGCCATTGAATGGGAGCACAAGGTGCCGGAAATCGCCGAACAGGCCAAAGTGCTGCCGCGCCCCCAGATGGATTAACAAATCCCTGTATTTACATACTTTTATAGAAAAAGCCCGCCAGAAATGGACGGGCTTTTTTTTCTACCAGAGGGGCTTAATTGCTGTCGGAATTTCCCTGCTCGGCATCCATCTGCTGTTTGAAAAAATCCCCTGTTCGCCGGTTGAACAGATACCAGGTGGAGAAAAGGAATATACCTGTGTTGAGTGCGAACATGCCAGCTTCCCACATTTTTTGCTGGTTAAACAGGATTATCGAGAAAAAAGCATAATAGACAACAGTCATTAAATTGGCCATCAGGCAGAGTTTTCGGGCCCAGTTTCTCAATTTAACACAGACAAAGTAAAAAACAAAGGCGACGATGGCGATCTGCTGTAAGAGAATTTTCTGGTCGTCTCCGAACAATATAAATACCAGATAAAAATGAATCAGCCACCCGATCCACAACGATAGAAAACCTTTTTTTACAGGTACCGGTAACTCGCTGAAGTTTATCACACAACCCACCTTTAATTCATTATTATAATTAAATAAAATAGTAACTTAGTTCCTACCGTCAAGAGATTTATAGCAAATCCTGCGGGCGTTGGCAAGACTGCAGAGAAATCAAAATTACAAGGAACGGAATTGTCAACATAGAGGAAAAACGCAGTCGATATAATATAAACAAAAAATGAAGTTTTTTTCTTGACTAAACAAATGACACAGAATATAAAACGATACAAGAAATAAATGAAATTCATTTTATGGGCATACATGAAAGAAAAGAGCGGGAGCGGGAGAGAAGAAAACAACAGATAATGGTGGCTGCAAAGCGTATTTTCTCCCAAAAAGGCTTCAGCAAGTCAACCATGGAGGATATTGCCAGGGAGGCTGAACTTAGCCCGGGCACCCTATATCTCTATTTTAAAAATAAAGATGAATTATATGCCTCACTATCCCTCCGAATCTTGCAATATTTGCTCATCCGCCTGGAACACGTAAGCAATGACAAAACACTACAGCCCAAAGAACAACTGCAAGCGCTAAAAGAGGCGATGTATGATGTATACGACTTCGATCCCCTCATTCTGATTAATATGTTTCACCTGCAGTCCAGTGAAACGCTGAAAAATCTGTCGCCGGATCTGTTGGCGGATATAAAAGAACTTTCCGGCAAATCTCTCGAAAGCATGGCTGCTCTGTTTGAAGACGGTGTCAAATCCGGTGTTTTTATCGATAAACACCCGACAGCTATTGCCGATATTGTCTGGTCCATGTTTTCCGGCGTCATTCTTTGGGAGGAAAGCAAAAGAGTACTGAACGAAGAAAAAAATTACCTTAAAGAGACCCTGGAGACAGCCTTTGAAATCCTGCAAAGAGGAATTTTGAAATAGAAACGACGTAAAATAAGGCGTTCATGATAGATTTGAATACC
>CAZKYZ010000432.1:0-3468 GCA_964557055.1 uncultured Desulfobacterales bacterium | reverse complement strand
GGGCGGCCTTTTTTGATTTCATTTCCTGAAACAGGTAATCCGCCACATAGGTGGTATTTCTTTTCCACCAAATAATTTATTTGTTGGTCCATCTAAAGTTTGGATACCACCTTCCCACTTTGATATTTTGTTTTTATAAGTCCATTCAAGATGAGTTTTATTTAGATCAGTTTTAATCTCTGCACTATCTATTAAAAGAGTTTGTTTAAAAATAATCTCGCTATTTGACTCAATAAGATGAAAATCATTTTCTGTGACAACATAACCATGAGGAGGTGATATTTCGGTTAAAAATTTATGTTTACCATCGGCTAAAAGATAAAAATAACTTTGAAAACTTCTAAAGAATTCAGTGTTAATAAGATATATGCGTATTGGATGCTTTGAGATATTTTTAAATACTAGACCAACCTCAAATTCTGTATTCAATTTTATTTTCTGATTTTTTAATCTTAGGCAAGTTTTTAATCCTGATATTTCTTCAGAGCATTCTTCTTTTTGCATTGCATAGATATCCCCTAAACAAAATGATAGAAAAAGCAGTAAAAAAATAAATATTAATCCTTTGAATATTCTCATAATAAAATTCTGCCGAATTAGTGGTCCCAAGTAAAATGGATAAAAGGACAAATTTTGTCATCTAGATCGGAAGCCGAAATAACAGATTTGGGACGTAATGGTTAAAAGTAACAGATGCCTATTTTCAGAAAACGAAAAACAATTTATTTGTTTATACGTCTATTTGAGACCTCTATATCAGGTTTTTTTGTGGATCATTTGGTGCGGGATCAGCGGCAAGGGCAGATTGTTTTTGTAAACCGGCCGGAATTTGGTATCGATACCATGATGGATGCAAAAAGGCAAGAGATCAGCCAATTAGAACCAGGGCGGAAACAGATCCCATGGAGATTTCTTGGGGGCTGGTTTCCTTGGTGATTTTTTCCAGGGTGTTTGGGGTCTGACCAAGTTAACATATTTAATTCTAATCAATTCGTTTGGTCCGACCCCGGAATTCCAGGTTGTTCGGCCGCATTTTGCGGAGTTCTATGGTTTTTGGAGATTGTGTCCTTTGCTTCTTCCTGCCACTTTAGAGCCTGTATTTAAAATGGCCGGCTAAAAAAAACAAAACAGGAAAAAGAAAAATATTAGATGAAATTCAAATAGTTGGATTACTTCTGCCCCGATAAAGCGCAAGCTGCAACTCAAACACATAAATCCGGGTTGATTCCGACCCTGTGGTTTACAGCTTTAACTCTTGACATAACATTGCTTTTTTTATACTTCCTATCTGGTAAAGAAAGCTTTTATCACCATATTTTTCCCTATTCAATTTTTTCCTCATCCATTTCCACGAAGAAGGAGGTTTTTTTCCTCACAGTGAACCCTTTAGACTGTTTTCGGATATACAGCGGAAAGGGGGATCGCTTTGATTGTACGAAAAAACAACATTTCATATTTACATGAGGAGGGGGTACTGCAGATGGAAGAGAAAAAGATGACCAGACGAGAGACCATGGCCCGTTTGAGCAAGATTATTGCCATGGCCGCCGGGGTGAGCACCGTGCAGGTGAGCCGTTTGTTCGGCTTGGAGAAAGCCAGTCAGACCGGAAAAACCACTGTAAACACCACCCCGGTAAAAAAAGCCCCAAACATCCAGAAGGTCAACAACGTTAGGGCCAGAAACGAAAAGGTCAAAATTTTAAAAGTTATGCTCAACAATAAGCGCTCCGTCTTCGAGACTGAATTCGGCAGGGAAACCCCTGCGTATGTCGTACGGGATACCAAGAGCATACCGGCAAAATATCGTGATTTTCTTCAGGGTTTCGAGGTTAAACCCGGCATGATGATCTGCGGAGTCGAATGGATAGGCGCCGATGACGTCGTGCAGTGTGACGCCGGCTTTTTGTGCGGCACAAACTTTATCAGCGGTACGGGAGCTGTGGCCGTGAATGGCTCGGATGACGGGTGCAATCTATGTAACCATGGATGCGGAGGTGAAGCGCACCTTATGTGTCCGGAACAGGTTTGTCCGGGGGTAAACTGTGGTCCTTCCAACTATCATAATGCTATCAATGAGTATACTACCGCGGGGTTTTATAATCAGTACCAGCAAGATCCATATATAAATGCCCTTTTTCAGGAATTTCAGGTCCAAACCAGCCAAGACCTGGCTCAAGAGGTCAAATCCATGTTGGATGCGCGCAGATAATTTATCTGCATTCAGCCCTTTTTCTCTCCTGAGTCAGGATTCATGCTGAAACCGTCTGTATACAATTACGTCACGACCCTGTCTGACGGCACGACACTCTTCTTTAATTTCTATACCCTTGCCCTCATCGCTCTCGACCGGTCCGAGTCAGGGCTGGCACGGGAACTCTTGGCAAGTCCTAAACAGCCCTCCACAAAGGGCAAACCCCCCGAAATCAAGCAGCTCTTTAGGGACAAAGGTTTTCTCATTGACAGCCGGATCGATGAGATCGCACTTTTGAAGGCAGCGCATTTTACCTCCCGGATTCAACAGAAAAAGCTGGGGTTGACCATCGCCCCCACGATCAATTGCAATTTTTGTTGCATCTATTGCTATGAGGACAGAAAAAAAGAAGTAATGAGCGCAGCGGTTGAAGAGGCACTCATCCGCTTTGTACGGGATCGCATGGTAAAGGAAGGCTCATTGTCGGTGATGTGGTATGGGGGAGAACCGCTACTTTGCCTAGATGTCATCGAGAGATTGTCCAAGGCATTTATGGATATTTGTCGTGATTATGATGCACGGTATACTGCCAGCATTGTCACCAACGGGTATCTTCTCGATGAAAAGACCACAGAAAAACTGGTGGCGTGGAAAGTAACGGATGCTCAGATTACCATTGATGGTCCCCTGGTGATCCATGATGAGCGAAGGCCTCTTGTAAACGGCGGGGGGACGTTCCGGAAAATCATGGACAATGTCAAGGCTGCCTCAAAAAGGCTGGTAATCAAGGTGCGCATGAATGTGGACGATCGCAATCGGGATCATATTACGGCCCTTGTTGATCTTCTGGGCAAGGAGGGACTGTATGGGAAGGTTTCTTTGTATTTGGGGCATGTCTATCCCTATACGGATGCTTGTAGTGATGTGTCCGGGTGGTGTCTGAATGAAGAGGATTTTTCTCTCCTCGGTATGGAGGCCGCCCTGGAGACGATTCAGTGCGGTCTTGGCGGCGTTGGTATCCCAACGAGCAGAAATCACTGGTGTATGGCCGATAGTGAGTATGCCTATGTCATCACCCCTTCGGGTGGGATTGTTAAGTGCTGGAATGAAGTGGCGAATCCCGAAGCTGAGGTTGGCAACCTGCTGAAACCGACCACCGGATGGATGAAAAAAAACGTCGAAAGATGGCGATGCAGAGACCCCTTTGAGCTAGAATGTGCCGAATGCCTGCTGCTGCCCATATGCATGGGCGGGTGCCCTTATGTCTTTGAACGTAC
>CAZKYZ010000431.1:0-3492 GCA_964557055.1 uncultured Desulfobacterales bacterium | reverse complement strand
CCGACATCCTGCTCCCAAAGCAGGCGCGCTACCAGGCTGCGCTACGCCCCGATTTTTGTATGATGGATCTGGCTCGATATCATGCTGCCCGACCAAATGCAATATTTTATTGGCCGGCAAGGATGGGGCAATTAAAACACATCTTTCATGAGCTTGAATCCGGAAAACCGTATCATTGTACAATCAACACCTTGATATTTTTCTAAAAACACGCAAAGAAAACGATATGTTCAATCCACCTCCACAGGTGTTCCGGTTTTTCGACTCAACGAATTTTCTACTCTTCCTTTCCCTGTTTGTCCCCCAGGGTTGCACGGCCGATCGCATCTTTCCCGAAACGATTCTTGATGGTGTCCATAGCCCGGTCGACCTTGTCCCACCCTGCGCCCCTCTTTTCGGGGACGCTGAACAGATCCATCTGGACCGGCAACTGCCGCGACACCAGCCCGGAAACCCCGACACCGATAAGGCGGACATCTCCTTTTGATTCCAGGGGGTACTCCTTAAAAAGCCGTTGCGCTTCCCGGAAAATCATCTCCGAAGATTGGGTGGGCTTTTCCAGGGTGCTGCTGCGGGTGACCAGTTGAAAATTGCCGTGTTTTATTTTTAGAACAACGGTTCTGGCCCGGAAGCATTTTTTTCTTAGTTCCGTCGCCACCTCGTCGGATTGCCGCAGAAGGCATGCGACCAGTTTGGCGCGGTCTGTTGTATTTTCAGAAAGGGTGGTTTCCGTGCTGATGGATTTGCTGGGGGAACGGGGATGGACCGTGGAATGGTCCTCGCCAAAAGAAAGCTCTCGTAAACGCCGTCCATACTTTCCCAGGTGCCTCTCCAGCAGGCTTTCCGGAAATTTGCGCACATCTCCCAATGTCCGGATTCCCAGGGTGGACAGGATTTTTTCGGTTTTGCCCCCGACGCCCGAAACTTTTTTTACCGGCAGCGCCGCAATAAACGTGTCTGTTTCTTCCTCGCGGATAATGTAAAGACCGTCCGGCTTGTCCATGTCCGACGCAATCTTGGCGAGGAATTTGGTGGGGGCTATCCCCACGGAGCATGCCAGTTGTGTTTCGGCATAGATTTTCTGCTTCACCAGTTTCCCGATGGCTTCCGGTTCCCCAAACAGCCGTTTCAAACCGGAAATATCCATGAAGGCCTCATCCACTGAAATAGGCTGCACCAGGGGGGTGATATCCCCCAGCAATACCATGATCCGCCGGGAGACCTCCCGGTAGCGGTGCATGCGGGGCCGCACAAAAACCCCGTCCGGGCATTTCTCCTTGGCCTGGAACACCGGCATAGCGGAGTGAACCCCGAATTTGCGCGCCTCGTAGCTGGCCGCCGAAACCACACCCCTTCCGGAGCTGCCGCCCACAATGACGCATCTCCCCCGCAGCCAGGGATTGTCAAGCTGCTCCACCGAAGCGTAAAAAGCGTCCATGTCGATGTGAAGAATCATTGGTTGACTCAATTACAATTTTGTTATAACCAACTGCCTTATTGCCCAAAATTGTAAAATGGAATTATTGTCCCATGAAAAAATTTGAAGAGGTCGTCCTTCTGTATGAGATCAGCAAGGCCTTGAATGAGCATCTCACCCTTAAAAAGTCGCTGTACCGCGTTCTTGATCTGCTCTCCAGTTCCATGGGAATGGAACGGGGGACCATTACCCTTTTAGATCCTTTGAAGAATGAAATCAACATTGAGGTGGCCCACGGCCTCCCCCAGACCACCATGGAAAATGTGAAATACAAGCTGGGCGAAGGTGTCACCGGCCGGGTGATTGAAACCGGACAGGCCATCGCCATCCCAAAAATCAGCGAAGAGCCTCAATTCCTCAACCGAACGGCTACCCGTAAAAGCAAATTCCAGGAACTGTCCTTTATCTGCGTCCCCGTAAAAAAAGGAACCCAGGTCATCGGCGCCATCAGTGTGGACAAACCTTACGATGAAAAATACAAGCTGAAAAACGGCAAGAAACTGATATCCGTCATCGCTACCATGATCGCCACCCAGGTCATTAACTTGGAAACCATCCGGGTGGAAAAGGAAATGCTGCGCGACGAAAACCGACGGCTGCGGGAGGAGCTGAAAAACAAGTACAGTGTCAACAACATCGTCGGCAACAGCAACAAGATGCGGGAGGTATTTCAGATGATCTCCCAGGTGTCCTCCAGCAACGCCACGGTTCTTGTGCGGGGCGAAAGCGGCACCGGCAAGGAACTGGTCGCCAATTCCCTTCACTACAACAGCCCCCGCGCCAAGGGCCCTTTTGTAAAGGTCAATTGCGCCGCCCTGCCGGCCAATCTTATCGAGAGCGAGCTGTTCGGCCATGAGAAAGGCGCCTTCACCGGCGCCATCAAACAGAAAATCGGCAAATTCGAACTGGCCCACAACGGAACCATTTTTCTGGATGAAATCGGGTCTATCAGCCTGGATGTCCAGGCCAATCTTCTACGGGTTCTCCAGGAGCGGGAGTTTGAACGGGTCGGCGGGCTGCGCACCCATAAAACGGATGTACGTATCGTTGCCGCCACCAGCAAGAACCTCGAAAAAGCCGTCGAAGATGAATCCTTCCGGGGCGACCTCTATTACCGGCTCAATGTCTTTCCTATTTATATGCCGCCGTTGCGGGAGAGAAAAACCGACATCCTCCTGCTGGCCGATTTCTTCCTGGAAAAATATACCAAAATAAACGGCAAGGACATCCGTCGCTTTTCAACCCCGGCCATCGACATGATGATGGAGTATCACTGGCCGGGAAATGTCCGCGAGTTGGAAAACTGCATCGAGCGGGCCGTACTGCTGTGCGAAGAGGGTGTTATCCACAGCTATCACCTGCCGCCGACCCTCCAGACCGGGATAGAGACGGATACGATATCCATCCTTTCCCTGGAGGAATCCGTCGATAAACTGGAACGGGAAATGATCATCGACGCCCTGAAAAATTGCCGGGGAAATATCACCCGCGCTGCGGATATGCTGAAAACGACGGTTCGGAAATTCAGCTACAAGGCCCAGAAGTTTCACCTTGATTACAAGAATTACCGCTCTTAAAAACCGTGAATAGCAGGATGAGACAGGCAGTAACCCTATCGTTGCATAAAAGACATGGCGAAGAGAGCTAAAATGCCTGAAAATGCAGGAAATGACAGAACATTCGCAACCTGATCAGGACTTTACCACCGGTGAGTTTATGGATTTTTTCCATTTTACGCCATGTCTTTTACCCTTGCGGGAAAACCGGAGAACTCCAGATCCTTTGTTCCCAAGGGATCGCAGTACACCACCTATTAAAGAAACCGTGGTGCAAAAGGAATGGTATAAGTGGTTGTAGACAAAAACGTTCGAAGGGCGGAATGCTTTTGTACAACCGCTTTAGAACAGATACGGCTTCTCCCTCGGCGCCGCGGCTCTGAAGCTCTCCGACTTTTGCAACGTTAGACAATATGGTTGAGCAGTAAGCAGCGTTAACGAAAAAGGCCTGCCGGACCT
>CAZKYZ010000430.1:0-3503 GCA_964557055.1 uncultured Desulfobacterales bacterium | reverse complement strand
TACATGGCCAACAACCATTTCCACAGGGGCAACTTGGTACTATGCATTGGTGTTTTTGCTGTAATCGTAAATTGGCTTTTGCACTGACTGCATTCATATACCCCTTTTCGAACACTTGCGCCGGATAAACAGTATGATTTTAGGCTATCGCAATGCGGACAGATACGACCGTGTTTCCAAAAAATAGATTCAAAGAAAAATCGACATGTGTCTTCATCCGGAAATTGTTTTCTAAGCTGGTCAATATTCATTTTGTCGCCTCCTTTATTGTTTGGAAGCGATAATACCAGACACCTGTGACAGATACGGTCACAGTGATGCCTTTTTATTGGTTATAGGTCCGAAATAATTACACATTCCATTTATCAAATTCAGGCGGGAGGATGCTAATTATTTCAGTTCCCGTCATGCTATAAAGGTCATAGTTTAAATCCAATTGTTGGATCACATTAATAAAGCGGTAAAGTGTCCCTGGGACACCTTTTTTTACTTGAGCACCACGTTTGGCTTTTTGTGTTTTTGGGTTATAGTATAGTTTATATGCTGCCTCCATGATTCCTCTATTGGTAATGAAGCTTTGCCGGCTAGCGAACTCATTGTTAAAATTGCTTTCAACATCGGGTGGTGTGTACAGCAAAAGAGGGGCTATCTCATCTGCCCAGCCGTATGTGGTATAGGCCAAATATGCACCCCCAAGTAAATGTCGGTGACCGTTTGGATATCCAGGTTCCAAGATGTGGCGATAACCTCGACCTGGTTTTCGCCTGCCGTGTTTATCGACAGGGCAAACTTGATCAAAATAAAACAGCGACAGCCAACTCCAAAGACCGATATCAATATCGATATCCTCTTCTTCAATTTCTACTAAAGCTTCGTTTAAATAGCGCGCTGCTTCTAAACGTGTCTTGAATTGGTGCTGCGCTACCTTGCCATTACCAGTAATAGGTGTGGATGTTTTTTGTTCGGTCAACAGTTCATAGGGGGGAGGAGCTGTGGAGTCCGCTCGAAGGTCATTCAGATACAAACGGAAAGCTTCAATACCGATATCATTAAGTTTTTGAATTTTCAGTTTTGATATCATTGTTCGCCACGGATAAACTGATTGTACATATCCAGCAGATGATGATCCGTGCTGAATGCCTCCACTGCCCTATCGATCCATGCCTCTTGATTGGTTTTTCCCACCTGCGGCGGTGGTGACATTTCCGGTAAGGTGCATGCCAATTTCAACCAGAGGCTTGGCCAGTCATCGTCACAGTCTGGATCTGAATGCTGATCATCGATCAAAATACGGGTTAAAATCTGTCGGAAAGCCTCAGGGTATACCAGCGGCAGGAAGTGGCTGTCGGAGCTGGCAATCAGGTTGATTTCATCTACTGCTCGATTTAATTTCAATACCGGCCAATCGCCCTCAAGATCGAGTTGCCAAACGGTGTTCCCCAAATCTCCATACTCGACAAATAACAAAGACTGACTGTCAGTCGGAAGATCATCGATGCTTTCCGGACGAAGTTTGTCCACGGCAGCCAGGATTTTACCATGTATGCCTCTACGATCAACCACTTTGACCCGGAATAATGGAATTGTTGCTTCGCTAAAATTGGAAAGATAAGAATCTCCCGGTATTTTCCGTTCACTGACTGTTCCAAAATCAAAGCGTTGATATGCTGTACGATGATAGGCTTCTACATAGACATGGGCATTAGCAGGCAGCGCCATATCCGTAAGTTGCAGGCTTACTTTGAAGAAACGCCCCTTACTATCTCGAAGGACATCGATCTTAACATGACTTCTCTTGATTTTTTTTCGGCCTGTATAGTTGAATTTGCGTATCATGATTTACGGATTGGTTTTAATTCTGAGATCCCGGTGCGTGTCAAAGCCGATAATGGTTAGTTTGAAGTTGACGTTCAGGACCTCGATTATAATGGTGTTTTCTTTGCAGAGCAACAGTCTGCAGCCATCAGCCCCGGTTTGAATCGGCCTTTGGCCAACGTCAAAATCAAGCGTTGTGTACTTTTTAAAGGGATTCCCACTGCGGACTTCATAGGCCAGCCACACTTTGATAAACCTTGGGACTTTCGTGGATTTTGCCCTTCTCATGAGACTGAATCCGCCCCTGATCGAATTGAGCTGTAGGTAATTCGCCCCTTCAACCCCTACAAAAGTGCCGTCACTCTCTTTGTCCTCTCCGGTCCCTTTTCCCTTTTTGGTATCAAACCCGCGCGCCTCTGCCCCGGCTTCCGGTAGTGAGAACAGGTGTTTCAAAAGATTTTCATCCCTGCCTTTTTTGGGCTGGGTAAGGATTTTAACAATTTCGCGAGGACTGGTCTTAACAAAGTCAAGGGTGGATACACCGAGCCGATACTTCTGTTTAAATTTTTTTGAGTTTCTCTCCCAGTCGGTGTGAGCTGGATTTTCCGCATCGCCCAAAAAGGCAGATAGATTGCGATCCGTGATGGATACGATGGCGCGAATGCCTTTGTGTTTTAAGGAAGATACTTCAGGGATCGTAATTCCCATGCGGATAAAATAATCTTCAGCCTTCTTCAACTTTTCATCGCGCTCTATATAAATCGAAAAACCGGTATGTATAATCTCATTACTGTCGGCTCTTTGAAATGAGATTGGCACATGAAAGGCGGATCTTCCATTTTCCGCAAACGAATTCCGCGCGTTCTCCAAACTTTCAGAATCGAAAAGGCTTTCTCGCAGTTTGGGAGATTTTCCCACCGCCGGCTCATTTAATTGAATATGGGATTCAATAGGCTTCCGGATAGACCAGCGTGCCAGCTCGATAAGACCCAATAAACCCACTTTTTCAGGTATTTTCGACTTTTTTAAAACCACATCAATGTTGGAAGCATCGATTGTATAGCCTTTACCCGCCTGCCTAATTTCGAAAATCAATTTCCCAGCGAGTATGGGGTAAAAATAATGGACAATCGCTGATTTTACGCTACCCATTGGAGTGATATCCCGATCGAGGTATGGAATTAAAATGGATAACCCGGGTTTATCATTTCGATCGATATTGAACTGCTGAATAAAAGATTTGATGAAGTTTTTATCCTCGTCTGGTAACGGCAGATTATTGTTAAAGAGGCCAAAGAAGCCATAAGGCGCGAAGCGCTTGCCGTTGACTTTATGGATTTTCAGTACCGATTGTCCCATCAGCATGGAGCGCTTGTCATCATCCCGGACTGTCAGACCGAAAAACGAGTTGATTCGCGATGAGGCCTGAAATACCGTTTTTCCCAGCCCCCATCGGCCCAGATCCGCGTCTCCCTTTTGGGTTCGTCCAATATTACGCCAAAAATAATAAAAATCGTTTCGTTTTTGATCATCATCCAGATCATCATATTGAAGGATGTCGCCCTGAAGGCCGCGTGTCCCGTAATCTTCGATTAGCAGGTATTCGAAGTCTTCAGAAGGAGAAGGTGTGTTTTGGAGGCCAGAATGCTTGGATTGTAGATGGGGCTCGATACCGTTTAAGTATGTAT
>CAZKYZ010000429.1:0-3508 GCA_964557055.1 uncultured Desulfobacterales bacterium | reverse complement strand
GGGCTCTCCACCGGGATTATACTTGGTAAGCTTGGCTATGAAGTGACGATTTTGGAAAAGAATTCCCGGGCAGGCGGCTTGATGCCCGGCTACACACGTGAGGGGATAGAGTGCCCGGTGGGTGTGCACTACCTCGGCTCCCTGGGAGAGGGCCAGATTCTAAGGCGTTTTTTTGATTATCTGGATGTCACCGCTGAAATACCGGTAAAGGAAATGGGCAAAGATGGTGTCATAGACCGGTATCTTTTTGACACAAAGGTTACCCCGAGTGGCATCTTCGACATGCCCCGCGGCTTTGACGCATATCAGGAAAACCTGCAAAAAGCCTTCCCTTTGGAACGAGATGGAATAGCCAGCTTCATGCAGCTTTTAACCGATTCCTCCCGGCAGTTGCAGAACCTTGATTTTCTGGCAGGGGATGGGAGCGATTTTTCTGTTTTGGATCAGGCCGAACCGCTCGGGGAGATTTTGGATCGTTTCAACTGCTCACCCGGGCTGAGAAGCGTTATCGGCGTTCCCGCCTGCTGGATCGGGGTGCCCCTTGCCGTCTGCCCGGCTTTTTACCTTACGATGACCCTGGCAAGCTACCTGATATCTTCGTGGCGGCTCAAGTGCAGCGGCCGGGAGATGGCGGAGGCCTTTTCCCGCAGATTTGAAAAAACCGGGGGCAAGATCGTCACCCGAGCAGAAGCCGATAAGATACTTGTGGAATCAAAAAAAGTCCTTGGCGTCGCTTTGAAATCCGGTGAGGAGGTGACGGGAAACAATGTTGTGGCCGCCATTCATCCCCAGCGACTGATCCCTATGCTTCCTCCGGGATCGGTGAGACCGTCGTATCGAAAAAGGATCTTGAATCTCAAGAACACCGCCGGTTTTTTTTCAGTGCACGCAACAGTGGACGCTTCGGTCCATGCCGAGATCCCGCACAACCTCTTTAAGATTAAAACAGAAAAAGACGGGGTGGTAACAGACCTTAAATTCTATCAAATAAGAGCGAGCAAAGATCCGGAAAGATCGCTTCTCTCCATTCTGACGTCGGGTAAATATGAGATTTGGAAACGGTGGGAAGAGACCAGAACCGGCCGGCGGGGGAAAACTTACAAAGACAAAAAAAGGGACGTAGCCTTAACCCTGCTGCAAGAGGCTGAAAATATATTGGGTCCATTTAAAGGACTGAGGCTCCTGGACACCTCCACACCCCTCACCATAAGGGATTTTGTGGGCAGCCCGGAGGGATCTGCCTACGGTGTGCAAAGGTCCGCGGACCAGCTTCTCGGGGCTGCTCTTTTGAACCGGACATCCGTAAAGGGGTTGTTTCTTGCGGGGCAGAATGTTTCGGCCCCCGGAATAATGGGGACTCTCATCGGTTCTTTCAGCACCGTGAAGTACATGATCGGTCCCCAAAAATTCAAAGAAACCATAAAGCTTTAGATTCGTATGGGATTATCAAATCTTCGTTTTCCCCTTCTTGATGAAAGCCATCACCCTCTTTGTTCACTCCCACATTGCTACGTCAGGGTACTCTTGTCACCTTCAGCTATTGCGCCGGGAAAAGCCGCAGTGTCTCCGGCAACTGTCTGCCTGTATTGTAATGCATGGGCACCTGGTCGCCATCGGCCCAGGTTTTAACCAGATCGTCATAATACGGGCTCATATAGTGTCCGGATTGTCCGGGGGGACTGATAATCGTCGATCGTTCCGGGTTGGCGAAATCCACCATCATGCGGATAACACCGCCCGCGCTCATGTTAAATGGTTTTTCCGAATCCCAGAACCCTGAATTGATCGTATGGTGCGATCCGTGGGTTGGGACAGGGTCCAGATTCAGGAAAAACAGTTTGCTTCCCAGCGGATGTTCGAAGGCCATTTTATGCACTTTTCCCCATTGCCAGTCTTGCGTGTCCGTCCCCAGTCTGTCCTGCAGATACCCAATCGCCTCCGACATGCTCCTGCGAATGATGTCGTCCCGGTTTTCCCTGGTTCCCGGTGTGGAGATATCGTCGAAAAAGGGATGTTCGGGCATATTAATGATGCGGGTCAGCACCAGGTCGGGAACATAGTACAGGTATTCCCTGCCCAGATCCTTCTCCCACAATTCTTCTCCGATCTCGTCTTTCAGGGTGTTTCCCATCAGCAGGTAGTAGAAATAGTTGAACAGGGTTGCGGCCGAACTGCTTTGCTCAATGCGGTAATCCCAGCCCTGGAAAAGTTTTTGGCAAGGGTCCAGCCCTTTGTCGTCACTACAGGCGGAAAGGATTATGTGAACCCAGCGCTGGGCAACCATTGAAACCGTATCCATCTGCATACTTTTCAATTCCGCGAAGGTGACCTTCCGTCCGGGCCTGGTCGCCATAATCTGCTGAAACCGCAGGGCCCTTTCAAACAGGTAATAGTTGGTCAGATGGTAGGAGACGTTTCCCGGTTCATTGTTAAACGAACCAACATAACCGGATGCCGGATTGAAATCATAGGGTATCTCTTCATAGGGCACAAAACCCTGCCAATCATACTCACCCGACCACCCCGGAACAGGAAGAGAACCGTCCCCCTTTTTCCGTATGGGGGGCGCTGCTGTAAATTGCCAGCCGATATTTCCAGCTTTGTCGGCATACCCGACATTCAGGTTGATGGTCCTCACATGTGCAAGGGCTTCTCTGAATTCGTCGAAGCTGTGTGCTTTAACCAGTTTGATCAACCCGTCGATATCCCGGTTGGGAAGATCGAGAAGAGACCATTGCATGGCACTGTTTTCAGGCGCCCCGGGCAATACGTCGGAGATCATCGGACCATGCCTTGATATGCGGATTTTTAACTTTTCCGACCGGAAACCACCTTTGGTTTTAATTCGAATCTCGTCATCAATAATTTTGAAATCACGATAGCCCTCTTCAGTGAGGTATTGGGAAGGATTATCCGGGTTGATCTTTTCGATGAAATAATCCATCTCATCACCCCGCCCATTCACGGCACTGTATGCCATGAAACCGTTGTATCCGAGGGGGCCGAGACTGGGGATGCCGGGCAGCACGCCGCCCATGGCATCCACATTTCCACCGCTAAGATGCATGGCATAAAAAAGTCCCGGCAGTGTCGGGGCAAGATCCGGACTCCCCGCAAACAGGGCCTGCCCTGTATCCGTCATACTGCCCGCAAAAAGCATCCAGTTACTGGCCGCGATATCAAGCGCAAAGGGGAAATCATCCTCCAGGCCGACCCTTCCGGCAGCGGCCTGGGCTTCCAGGGCGGGGGAGAGGTTGGCGGCACTCCCGGAGGTTTTCGCGCTCCCAACCAACGTCGGTGCAAACTCGGGGTAGGCGGGGATAATCTGTTTAAGAATGTCCTCACCGGCCTTTTCCCGTATTTTATGTAACACCAGGTCGATCTTTTTGGATCGGGTCAGGCTGTAGGACATCAACGAAGCGACGACAATGGAGTCTTCCGGAACCCAGAGCTGGGGCTTTTCCCCGAGAAAAAAATACTCCCTGGGGAGATGTTTCGCTGTTTGAAT
>CAZKYZ010000428.1:0-3516 GCA_964557055.1 uncultured Desulfobacterales bacterium | reverse complement strand
CAGACGAAAATTTTCGGATACCTTTCGTATAAGAGTTTTTACCACCTCGATATCGTGGATCCGTTCCCCTAGAAAAAGATGCTGCACAGTACCGCCGGTGTATTTGGTCTGAAGTTCGTCCTGAAGAGTAAGGGTTTCAAAGATGTCGTCGGTGTGGTTGACGGGCAGTTGGGTTGAGTTTGTGTAAAATGGAGCCGCTCCGTTTTGATAGTCCGCCTCGTTGGCACAAACAATATCCTGGTATTTCTTTTTGTCTAGCCGGCACAGCCGGTAGGAGGTTCCTTCGGCCGGAGTCGCTTCGAGGTTGTAAAGGTCCCCGGACTCCAGCTGGATGTTGCTGATCATGTCACGGATGAAATCCATAACGCCTATGGCAAACCTGCGCCCCTTTTCACTGGCGATATCCGTTTCAAGAAAATTGAGACAAGCTTCATTCATACCGATAACGCCAATGGTGGAAAAATGATTTTTCCAGTACATTTCCGTACCGTTTTTTACTTCCCGCAGATAGAATTTCGAATAGGGGTAGAGGTCTTTTTCGGTGAAATTTTCCAGAATTTTCCGCTTAATGGACAGGCTGTCTCTTGCCAGAAGCACCAGGCTGCGCAGGCGGTCGAAAAATTCCACTTCGTTTTTGGCTTCATAGCCGATGCGCGGCAGATTTATAGTGACAACTCCAATGGAGCCCGTCAGTGGATTGGCCCCGAAGAGCCCACCACCTCTTTTGAGCAGTTCGCGGTTGTCCAGGCGCAGGCGGCAGCACATGGACCGCGCGTCTTCCGGAGAGAGATCGGAGTTGACGAAATTGGAAAAATAGGGAATGCCGTACTTCCCGGTCATTTTCCAGATCATTTCCAGGTTGGGATTTTCCCAGTCAAAATCGGCGGTGATGTTGTAAGTGGGAATCGGGAACGTGAATACCCGGCCGCGGGCGTCACCCTCCATCATGACCTCAGCAAAGGCACGGTTGATCTTGTCCATTTCGGCCTGATAGTAGGCGTAGGTCACGTTTTTTTGCTCTCCACCGATGATCACTGGATGATATTTCAGGGTTTCGGGTACCTGGAGATCCATTGTAATATTGGTAAACGGTGTTTGAAAACCGACCCGTGTCGGGATGTTGATGTTGAAGACAAATTCTTGGAGGGCCTGTTTGACGTCTTTGTACCCCAAACCGTCGTTTTTTACGAAGGGGGCCAGCAGGGTGTCAAAGTTGGATATGGCCTGGGCACCGGCGGCCTCTCCCTGAAGTGTGTAAAAAAAGTTGACAATCTGACCGAGCGCCGTGCGGAAATGTTTGGGAGGGCCGCTTTCCACCTTTCCACGGACACCTCTGAAACCCTGCATCAGAAGATCTTTGAGATCCCAGCCGACACAGTACACGGACAGCAGGCTCAAATCATGGATGTGCAGGTCCCCGTCTTTATGGGCGTTTCGGACTATGGGGGGGTATATCTGGTTCAACCAGTATTCCGTTGTTACGTCGGAAGAGATGTAGTTGTTCAATCCTTGCAGGGAGTAGGACATATTGCTGTTTTCTTTTATTTTCCAGTCCAGCTTACGAATATAGTGTTCCACCAGATCGATACTGGCCTTGGTAGCGATTTTACGGATCTGGGAGTGCTGTTCCCGGTAAAGGATGTACGCTTTGGCCGATTGGTGAAAAGGGGAATCGAGCAGCACGCGTTCGACGATATCCTGGATTTCCTCGACTTCGGGAACAGGCCCGATGCGGAGTTCATGGGCCAGGGTCAGGACCCGCAGGGTCATTTTTTTCGCCTCGCGCGTATCGAACTCCGATGTCGCTTTGCCGGCCCTGGTGACGGCAGCGGTTATCTTGGTGGCGTTGAACTCATGGATACTGCCGTCCCGTTTTTTGATTTCTTCGAACACCTGTGTACTACCCCCCCGTCAAGTTGATTCCGCTGGATTCTTGCGTACTTTAATAAAAAGAAGTGGTCGATTTTGCATACCGGTTAACCGGAGCCGTGCTTTGTAATGGAAGGCCGCTGCAGATGGCAACGAAACGGGCGGTCAAGTTCACATGGCGCCGGCAGAAAGTGCTGGAATGGATTGTCGTTTACCACAAGATATGGTTGCCTGTCAATTATAAAAGGGCCATATATTGTATTGGAGACGATAAAACCGGTTTTGGCATTTATCGGGACGGTGGCTGTTGTTCTGCCGGGGTAACCCAGATGTAGTCTGCATAGTCCAGTTTGGCCTGGGTGCCGGTGTTTGCGGGATATACGGTTGCAAACGATTTGCCGGTTCGCCGGAAAACCCGCTGCGGGATGCCGAATTGGTGAATGATATGGCCGTTTCCCACCAGTACAATCATTCTGCCGGGCCCGATATTGTCGGCAATCGACTCCGCCATTTTGTCTTCCCACACGCATTGGGCCTGATAAAAGTATTCAAAATTGCTGCGGCCTGGAAGGTGATGGCTTTCGAATATTTCCTGCAGATAATTTCGGTGGGAGCTGTTGGACATATCGATATCTCCAGGCAGGTACCGGCGGTCTATCTCAGGCAGGTTGTCGATTCCCCCGGTTGCGATTCTGGCGGGAATATAATCCGGAAGGTTCAACGCTACCAGACGGATATTTTTATCCCGAACGAATTCAAGCAGCTCCCGATAGTATTGAAAAGGAAAGCGCCAGTTGGCATACCATTGCGATTTTTCCAGAAATTCGGATTCCGAAAGTTTCCCGGCCGACCAGGAATCCAGGACGGGCTGATATTCCTGGCTGAACATTTCCATCCCTGCAGCAATCCGGCTGTCCTTTTCCCAGAGTGCTTTCAGGATCTGCAGCTGGATTTGATGGTGGCGGATATGCGTATGCCGCTCACCCACATATATCACATCAACTTGTGACAGGGCGGTGAGCATAACCCCAATGTCGGTTGGTTTAGCGGTTTTTGTGTCAAGAATTGTTTCGGCGGTATACGCGGTTTCCGTATCTTTCAAGGTAAGATATCGGGGTATGATGGTACATCCCCCCAGATTCAGGGTGAACAAGAGGCATAGCAGCATTCTGCCAAGTTGTTTTTTCTGGAATTTTAGCATGGTTGCTTTTTGGCCGCAAAAAAAGTATAAATATAAAACTTTGCCTTGAAAATTTTGTGACAACGATCAGCAGTAACGATGGACAAAGATGAAACTGGATCAAAACCCTGTATTCCGGAAAATTATTGTCCCCTGGTATGACTCCGGACCCGTTTGCTGGGGCGTCATTTTTGTAATGGTCGCTGTTTTTCTGTTCGGCATATCCGGTGTAGGCGTGACTCGGGATAACCCGGAGTATCGGAACCATATCTGGGTTCCGCTGGTGCTGATCCTGCTCAGCGGGATAGTTGCTGTTGCAACGTTTCTGCGCTTGACCAGGCGATATTTACACCGGACAGCGTCCGCTCGGCAGGAAAGCTATTCCGGTCTCCATCACGATTCCTGAGTAAACCCTAACGTTGCAAAAGTCGAAGAGCTTCAGAGCCGCGGCGCCGAGGGAGAAGCCG
>CAZKYZ010000427.1:0-3518 GCA_964557055.1 uncultured Desulfobacterales bacterium | reverse complement strand
CCCTAGTTTTATGATAGAGTTGCTGTTCTGTTTCTTGTTAGTGGAATATCATTTACAAAAAGAACCTGTCCCTTTTTCCCATGAAAAACGCACCGACTTTTCATTAATCCATTATCGGTCGTAACGGATAGCCTATGTTGTATGGGTCGGATCCGACGGGGTTATGCGGATTTTTTTGGCCCGGTTGCCGCTGACCTCCAGAACGTCCGCAACGGCCCCCGGCAACTCGACGCGGTCGCCTTTGGATAGAATTTTGCTGCACGCGGCCATGACATAACCGGAAATCGTATCGGCAATTCCGGCGTCCAGACTGAGCTGCATGGCTTGATTCACCCGTTCTACATGCACATTGCCAAGCACAATACAGCCGCTTGGATCACAGGGCACAATATCCGGTTCGATGCAATCGAATTCATCTTCCACCGGCCCGACGATCTGTTCGATAATGTCCTCAAGGGTAATGATGCCGACCACGGAGCCGTATTCATCGACCACAAAAGCCATGTGCTGGCGTGAGGACTGAAACTGGCGCAAGAGCAGGCTGATGGGGATCGTTTCGGGGACAAACTGGGGTGGCCGGGTGATGGAAAGAAGGTTGAATTCTTCTTTTGGGGACATGCCGACCAGATCCTTGATATGCACGAACCCCAGGACGTTGTCCAGAGATCCGCGGCAAACAGGGTATCGGGAGTGATTGCCGGTGCGGGCAAATTCAATGATTTCGCGGGTGGATTGGTCCACATCGAAGAAAAGGACGTCCATCCGAGGCCGCATGGCTTTGCGGCACACCAGGTCGTCGAATTCGAAAACGGCATTGATGAGGCGATGTTCCGATCGGCTGAGATACCCGTGGGTGCGGGCCTGCTGAAGCAAAACCCGCAGTTCCGCTTCGCTGGGAACATCGTGATGGGCGGCGGACGGGTCCACGCCGGCCCGTTTGAGCAAAAAATCGGTGGATGCATTGAGGGCCGCCATAAGCGGGTAAGTGAGATAGAAAAAGGCTTTCAAAGGCACCGCCCCCCACAAGGCAACGGTTTCGGGCCGCCGCAAGGCAAAAATTTTGGGGGCCTGTTCGCCGATTACCAGATGGGCGGCGGTGATGGTCGTAAATGCAATGAAAAAAGCGATGCCGTGAATCCAGATTTCCGTGGAAACGCCCACCATCATGAGGACGGGACGGATGATGTGTGCGACAGCCGGCTCACCCACCCAGCCCAGCCCCAGCGAAGCCATGGTGATGCCGAGCTGGCAGGCGGACAGCGATGCATCGAGCCGCTTTTGGAGCCAGCTTGCCGTTTCCGCAAATGGTCGCTTATTTTTGACCAGTTCATTGAGCCGGCTTTCACGGAGCTTGACCAGGGAAAACTCAACGGCAACAAAATAGCCGTTGAGCAAAACAAGCAATATGGCCCCACCTATTTTGTAAAGGTCCGATGCCCAGTCTATCATGTACCAGTCCTTCCTTATCTGTTGTAACCTGTTTGAAACTGCTTCTATGCGATGAGGCGATTTTGGAACAGAACGGCAAAGCCGAGAAAGGCCAGAAAACCCAGCACATCCGTTACGGTCGTCAATATGATGCTCGAGCTCTGTGCCGGATCGATGCCGATTTTTTTCATGATCAGGGGAATGGCCGCCCCGGAAAGACCGGCGACCACCAGGTTCACCAGCATACCCAGCCCAATTACAAGGCCGAGATAGGCATTGCCGTACCACACCCAGGCCACCATGGCGGTGACAATCCCGATGACGATGCCGTTGATAGCGCCGATCTTACCCTCTTTTAACACCAGCTGAAGAACCTTGTCCTTCGGGATTTCACGCATGACGATACCACGCATGACAACCGCCAGAGACTGAGCACCGGCGTTTCCGCCCTGTCCGGCCACCACCGGCAGGAAAACCGCCAGAATGGTCAATTTGGCAATAATGCCTTCGAACATGGCAACCACGAAAGCGGCCAGAAAGGCGGTTGCCAGATTGATGTGGAGCCAGGGCATGCGTTTTGTCAGTGAAAAGAAAATGCTCGAAGAAACCCGTTCATCACCGCCGGCACCAAACATCCGCTGAATATCCTTGGTGGCGTCATCCTGAACGCCGAGGATCATGCGCTCGGCCTTGATGAGACCGAGTATTCGATTTTCGCCATCCACAACCGGGGCGGCAAAGAATTTCCGTTTGGCGAGTTCGCTGGCGGCTTCCTGCCGGTCGGTGAAGCAGTGCAGGGCAAAACAATCTTTGCGGCTAATCTCTTCCAGGATCGCATCCGGTGCCGCGAGCATTAAGGCGCGCATATTCAATACACCGCTGAGACGGTTGTCGTCATCAACCACGTACACATACGATGATGGAAACCCCCTTTGGGCCAGAGAACGGATTTTTTCAATTGCCTTTTCCGCAGAGCTGTCTTTTTTCAGTGCGATGAAGTCGGTGGTCATGGTACGGCCGATGCTGTCTTCCGGATATTCTAGGAGTTCCCTGATCTGTCCTTTGATTTTATCGGAAATATGTCTGGTCATTCGTTCGCGGGCATCCGCTGGAAGGCGCATCAGTATGGCAGCCGCAAATTGAGGGTCAAGATGGGAGGTCATCTCGCTGATAAACCCGTCCTCGGCATCTTTGAGCAGTGTGGCGACATAACTGACCTGGAGGACCTTCAAAACACGAACTGCCAGCGGCATCGGCAGGGATTTCAACACCTCGGCGGCTTCCTCTTCGGTCATATCCTCAAGAATGCGAGCCCCTGAGTCCAGATCATGTTCAAAGAATTTTTGCACCACAGGCAGTAAAGTAATATTGTTTGCCATGTCGACACTCCTTATATTTGATATCGCCTGTCGCGACTTCGTAATTGATTGTGGTTTTTCTCCCAATTAGTTGGGAAAAAGGGTCCCTGGGGTCCAGGGTTCAAGTATCCAGGGGTTTGTTTCCCAGAGGCTTGAATCGCAACAGCGAGCGCATTTGGCGTAGATCGCCGCGGAGTTGGCGGATCTATGCAGGCTGACGCAAAAAGTAACGCGGCGCTTTCCAAACCATCGGTCCGGCAGTCCGTTATTTTTATTCTACATAAATTTTTACCTGCACATCCGGCCAGCGCTTTTCGACCGGGTGAACAGAAGGCGGCGCGATTATTTTACAGAAGATTTTTGTATCTTCCGAAATGTTTTCCAGGTAGATCGGTGTCGTTGTCACACTTGTTTCCGTACCCGCCTTTGGCAGGGCCGGCGAGAAAACCGTGACTTTATCCGGAACCAGCTCGATGGATCGGATGCGAAGCCCCTTGGGGAGCTTCCCCACCAGCTGCGGTTTGACGGTCATTTCGTGTTGTACAATTCGGGCCAGTTCGAGTTCGATGCTCTGGGGGACCACATCCAGAAGATCCACCCCCCGCGGTAGCTTCATATTGTCTTTGGTAATTAGAAAAGTCTGCTTTCCGGCCACCGCTTTTGACAGATCGATTTTCACTTTCACCTGATCGATAACGACATGGTCCAGGCCGGAGCGCTGCCCGCTTAAAT
>CAZKYZ010000426.1:0-3526 GCA_964557055.1 uncultured Desulfobacterales bacterium | reverse complement strand
CGTCATTCCCGCGAAAGCGGGAATCCAGTGTTTTCATTTACTTCTGGATGCCTGCCTTCGCAGGCATGACGGAATTTTGGACGTTTTACGGGTTTATCTTTTTTTGCATCCAAAAAATTTCGACACGAACAGCATAAAACAGGCCTGTAGGAACAATGACCATAAAAATTGTCGATTCCCATCTTATCGAAAACCTCTGCCGGGAAGCGGCCAGGAGTGACCGCGGCCGGTTTCATTTCAACCTCCACCCCGAGTTGCAAGACCCGGTTCAAAGACTCTGCATAGCCGGCAACCCGGGTACTTATATCCGGCCCCATCGCCATCCCCAACCGGACAAATGGGAGCTGTTTATTGTGCTGCGGGGAAGTGCAGCGGTTCTTTTTTTTGACGACAGCGGTTGTGTAACCGACCGGTGCGAACTGGAAGCCGGGGAGCACCTGAGTGCTGTGGAAATTCCTCCCCGCCGGTGGCATACCCTGGTGATTACCGCAGCCGAATCGGTATTGATGGAAATCAAACCCGGCCCCTACCAGCCCACATCCGAGCAGGATTTTTCCGGATGGTCACCGCCGGAAGGATCGCCTCAGGCAATCCGATTCGAAAACCGGATGCGGATGGCTGTGGTGGGAAGCATACTGGAGAAATAAAGAATGCAGGAAGTTGCCAAATTCCTTGTCGGTGTGGCTGTTTTGTATGCGGCTTACTGCGGGGTCCTCTATTTCCTGCAGCGCCATCTTGTTTTCCCGAGCTACCTGGTCACCACCGATCCGGAAGCATCCCGTCAGTTCGCGCACGTGGAAAAGCTGAGAATACCGCTGAAAAACGGTTCCGTAGAGGCATGGTTCCTTCCGGCGACGGACAATGGACGCGAAACGAAATTCCCGCTTGTGATTATCGCCCATGGCAACGGGGAAGTGATCGATTTTCTCCCCGCTGAATTCGCTCGGTTCAACGACCTGGGCGTCTCCATTTTGATGGTTGAGTACCCAGGATACGGAAGATCCGGAGGAAAGCCTTCCCAACAAAGTATCACCAATGCTTATATGGCTGCTTTCGATTTGTTCTCGGAAAGGCCGGACATCGATCCCGATCGAATCGTTCTTATGGGTAGAAGCCTCGGCGGCGGAGTAGCCTGCTCATTGGCGGCGGTGCGTCCCACAGCGGCCCTTATCCTGTTGTCCACCTTTACCAGCGCCCGCGCTTTATCCCGGAAATATATGGCACCGCCCTTTTTGGTGAAAGATCCTTTTGATAATATCGCGGTTATCCGCCGGTATCAGAACCCTCTGCTGGTGATTCACGGTCTGAATGATGAGGTCATTCCTTTTTCCCATGCCCTGGCCCTGACCGCCGCTGCCCAAAACGCCAAATTGATCCAGTACAACTGCGGCCATAACGATTGCCCGCCGGATCAGCAGGTGTTCTGGAAGGATATCGAAGATTTTTTAGCGGCAGCGAAGATTCTGCCTGCTCCCGCAAGGACTTTGAATTAGCAGCACTTTTCCATACCGGTCTGGATGGCGTCTCTGGTTCTTTCCATGAGGGCATCGACGGTTTCGATGGAATACGCACCGGTATCAATCGGTTCTCCAATCGTGACGGTGATTGTTCCGGGAGTAAAAACGAGGCTGCCTTTGGGTAAAACCAACGAGCTGCCGGCAATGGAAACCGGCAGAACCGGCAAACCGTGTTCGATAGCCGCCAGAAATCCGCCTTTTTTAAATGCCCCCAACCTGCCGGTATCCGAACGGGTGCCCTCTGCAAAACACATGACGCTGATTCCCCTTGGAATCCGCTTGACCCCCTCATTGATGCTTTCAATCGCCTTTTCCCGGTTGGAACGGTCGATAAAAATATTTCCGGAAGCATACAGGCAGTCCCCGAACAACGGATATTTCAACAACTCCTTTTTGGCAATCCATCGAAACGGAATGCCCAGCCCCGCCGCCAGGGCCGGTCCGTCATAATGGGATGAATGGTTGGCAATAATAATATAGGAGCGTTTTGCCTGTCGGTGCTGTTTTCCGGTAACCTGCAGACGGACCCGGGTTACTTTCAGCAGTATCCAGGCCCACAGGCGGGTCAGGCTGAAAGCAATATTGCCGGAAGAGGTAAACAAAACGCTTAGGGCAATCGGTCCGGCCACGGCCAGTGTGTTGAAACCCAGCCAGAAAAAGATCCACAGGATTTTGCAAATCCTGACCACAAACGAATCTTTCTTGCGGACCGGCATACATCCGGCCACTTCGAAACAGTGCGAAGGTCGAACAGGATCGCTCATGGAAGGCTCCGGTTGGTCGACGTTTTGGTTTGGTCAACCATAATCGCGGAAAAGGAGAGGCTGCAATCTATTCTGACTGCTTTTACAAAATTATTACAATACAGCGCAAACGCGGCCCCGACCAAAGATGCCGTTTGTGGATGAACACCAACGAATAATGAGGCTTGCGCTCAGCTGGTCCCCCGGTAGTTGGGCCCCGCGATCAACAAGCTGTTGGATATTGTCGACTGGATTTTCTCCATCTTGCTGCCGAAAAGTATATTTTTGATCAGTCCGTGGCCGAATGCGCCCAGTACCACCAAAGAATCATGGGGGACATCGTACAGGTTCTCTTCAAAACGTCCTTCTGTAAATACCTGCCATTTTTTGACATATTGCTTCATCTGCCCGGAAAGCTTTTCCCTGTCGATCACTTTTTGGCATTCGCTGTAGGCACCGCGCTCATCCTGCGTAACGACATTTAAGGGGAGCCCGGACAAACGGCTAACACGAAATCCCAATTTAAGTGCCTGAACAGCATTTTCGGACCCACCAAAAAGGACCGATATACTGTTCCACGGTTTGAAAGACGGACTGGCAATCAATACCGGGAACCGGGCTGATTTGACGATCCGGCGCACCCTGGGGCCGATGTATCCCAAACCGATTTTGGATGACATGTCGCTGATGCTCCTGGGACAGCACATAAAGTCGAAATTCGTGGGAAGATCCGGCAATGATGATGCCGTATAATTTTTCGGTTCGAGGAATCGAAACCCGACCCCACTGGGTTCCACCAGGTCTGTGGCATGGGCTCTGGCCGTTTCCGGAGCGGTCAGGTACGAATTGTCCAGGTCCACCTGGACCACGTCGTTTTCAAAATACAATAAAAAAGCGTTGGTCTGCGGGATATAAATATCCATTGAAATGCCAAGCTTGCGGCAGAAATAGATTGATTGGAGAAGTGTCTCCCTGCCAAGAGGTGTATTCCGAAAGATTTGCAACAGTTGCTGATTCATTGTAACTCCTTTGCTGAAACCATCCCAAGCGGCAGTAGCGGTATTATCCTGTCCGCCGGGATGGATTTTTGTCAGGTCTTATGTAAACCGGTCAATATTGTTTATGCAACCATAAGCGAAAGCAATACCGTATTCGCGGCAATCGTTGCCGTCAATGCCGTACGGACGGCTCCGCCGTTGCTTTACCCTAATGTTGCAAAAGTCGGAGAGCTTCAGAGCCGCGGCGCCGAGGGTGAAGCCGTATCTG
>CAZKYZ010000425.1:0-3567 GCA_964557055.1 uncultured Desulfobacterales bacterium | reverse complement strand
ATTCCGGCGTCGACCATCATTGAAGCTGTTTTATTTCACCTTGAATCTTTCTCCTGGGATGTATTTCCTAAACATCGGGCTTGGTTCCTTTAACACATCAAATGAAACTTCTGTCTTGCAAAATCGAAAAGACGTTTGTAGTTTACTGGTGATCCCTCGCGATCATCGGTAAACAGCGGCTTTGTGAACCCTGGATTGTGAAGTACATATAAGTGGATCATCTCCAAAAAAGTTGATCCAAATAAGGATTCAAGGGGTCAAGGATTCTGGGGTTCAAGTGAAATGCTAAAGGGCTGCAAAAAGTTAACGGCATCATTGATGGTAGTTGTTTTCAGGTTTTTGTTCAAGATTTAAAGTTACTCATCTTTGCTACAAGACGTTGCGGTTCATATTGAAAACCTTAAACCCTTGGACCCTTGAATCCTTGGCCCCTGGAACCCTTTCTCCCAACTAATTGGGAGAAGAACCATATAACTAAACAGGCAAGACTCTTTTCACGGAATCGCACTGGCAAAGGATCCGGCATTATGAGCAAACACAACAGCATCGGCTTTGGTATCGTGGGCACAGGCATGGCTGCTGAACTGCACGCCCGGGCGATAGCCGCCTGTGCGAACAAAGGTGCCCGGCTGGTGGGATTCGCTTCGCGGCACAACAAAGTTCCGCTGGCCGATGAATACCACACCCCCTGCATGACACTGGACGAACTGATGACAACGACCGAAGTGGATGTGGTTTGCATCTGTTCTCCCAGCGGCATGCATGCGGAGCAGGCTATAAAAGCTGCTAAATTCGGTAAGCATGCGCTGGTGGAAAAGCCCATGGCTTTATCCAGCATCCAGGCCCGGCAGGTGATCGAAAAATTCAAGCTGGCCGGGTTGAACCTTGGTGTAGCCTTCCAGCGCCGGGCAGAGCCACTGTTTCAGCAGGTGAAGAATACCGTGCAGTCGGGCCAACTTGGGCGGATCGTATGCGGTCTGGTCAGCGTTCCCTACAGACGAACCATGGAGTACTACGGTTCCGCCGCTTGGCGGGGGACCTGGGATCTGGATGGCGGCGGCGCGCTCATGAACCAGGGTATTCACCTGCTGGACCTGCTGATCTGGTGGATGGGCGACCCGGAGCGAATCCAGGCCCATGCTGCCACCCTGCGTCATGATATAGCTGTTGAAGATTCCTTGGGCGCAATACTGACGTTTCCCGGCGGCAGTGTGGCTACCGTACTGGCTACTACGGCCACGGAGCCTGGATTCGCCCACCGGATGGAAATATACGGCACCCGGGGCGGCATTCAGATCGAAGGTGAACAAGTACTGCGCTGGCAAACACCCGCGGGTACCGCAGTGCCTGCGCTACAGGACAAGGCCGCCACCGCCGGAGCTGGAGGCGACCCGCGAGGCATACCCATCACGGGTCATGTCGGGCTTATCGAGAATTTTATGGCAGCCGTGCGAAATGAGAAACAGCTTCTGGTGGATGGCCACCAGGGCTTACGCAGCGTGGCTACCGTGGAAGCGATCTATGCCGCGGCAGGGCTCAACCCAAAACCGTAGACTGGTTGATAGGAGGGTTATATGAAATACAGAAAATTCGGACAGACAGATCTCGATATATCGGCTATTGTCATGGGATGCTGGGCGATCGGAGGCGGTTATACTTGGGGGGCCCAGGACGAGAAAGATTCTATCGATACCATCAGGGCTGCTGTTGAATTGGGTGTGAATCTTTTCGACACCGCAGAGTTCTACAACGAAGGCTATTCTGAAGAAGTGCTTGGGAAGGGCCTTTCCAAACTGCGTGATAAAGTACTCATCGCCACCAAGGTATGGGTCGACAATCTGACACCCGGCAAATTGACCCAAGCGTGCGAAGGCAGTCTGAAACGACTGAATACCGATTATATCGATCTATATCAGATCCACTGGCCCAACTGGGATATCCCGCTTGAGAAAACGTTAACCACCATGGATAAACTCAAGGACAGTGGTAAAATTAGATTTGTCGGCGTTAGTAATTTCGGCGTGCAGGATCTGACCGAAGCACTGAGCTACGCGGATATCGTCTCCGACCAGGTGGCCTACAGCCTGTTGTTTCGGGCCATCGAATTCGATATCTTGCCCGCATGCCGCAAATCCGATGTGGCTGCTTTGGCATACAGTCCCCTGGCCCAAGGTCTTTTGACAGGAAAATATGAAAGTCTTGCCGAGGTTGACGATGAGCGGGCTCGGATACGCCTATACTCGAATAAGCGATCCGGAACCGTCCATGATGAACCGGGTTGCGAAAAAGCAGTTGAAGAAGCACTTAACCAAGTTCGCTCCATCTGTGCAGATCTTGGCGAGCCCATGGCCAATGTAGCATTGTCCTGGGTGTTGCAGCAGCCTGGCATCACGGCCGTATTGGCCGGAGCCAGAAACCCGGATCAAATCCGTAAAAATATACAGGCTGCAGATCTCGAATTACCACAAGAAGCAATCACCCGGCTAAGGGATGCAACCGAAATCGTGAAAAAGAAAATTGGTGCAAATGCCGATCCATGGCGAACAGCCACGCGGATCAGATAACAACAGGCGAAGGGAAAGCACAAATCGAAAGATTGCCATTTCCGGATGAAAACTAGAAGCTATCTCAAAATATGGATTTTGGTTCAATATCAAGGCGGACGCGCGTTTCAAACCGGAAGAATACTGCTGTATTTCGAGGATTTGGAACAAACGCCCAACGCAGATATTGGGCCAAAAGACTTTTTTTGAGATAGCTTCTAACCAGGCAAGGCAGCTATCATACTGAAAGAATGATTCAAGGCGGCGTAGACTTCCTTATAGACGAGGTATAATTCGTGATACCGTTCAGCCTCTTCGACAGTTGGTGAATACGATTGACCCAACGGGATCAGGTCTTTGATTTTCTTGAAATCGGCGATTACACCTGTTCCCAAAAGCACCCATAAGGCCGCTCCTAGGCTCGAAGTCTCTCCCCACTGGGGGATAAGCAATTCGCGGTCAAGGGCACCTGCAATAATCTGCGGCCATAATTCGGAGCGGGTCAGCCCCCCGGATACCCGTACTTCATTTGTTTCGCAGCCAATTTCATCCATCACTTCCGCCACAGACCGTAGACGGAATGCCACCCCCTCCAGCAGGGCCCTTACCATGTGTTCCACGCCATGATCGAGCGTTAATCCAAAAAAGACACCGCGCGTGTTCATGTTCCAATTAGGGCTTCGCTCTCCAGCCAGAAAGGGCAGGCAGATCAAGCCTTCGGACCCCGGTTTGACCTTGGCTGCCAGATTCACCAGGTAATCAAATGACAGTTTTTCTTCACGGGAACCGCATGTTCCAACTTTATTTAACGCATCCCGGAACCATGATAGAACAATACCCCCGTTGTTGATCGCACCGCCCACCAACCAGTGATCAGGATCGATGGCATAGCACCAGCTCCGTCCTGAAGGGTCGATAATGGCTTTGTTGGCGATGACCCGGTAAGCACCGCTAGTGCCCACCATACAGGTGGCACAATCTTCCATAACAGCACCGGCGCCCAGGCTGGAATTTACCGCATCCG
>CAZKYZ010000424.1:0-3571 GCA_964557055.1 uncultured Desulfobacterales bacterium | reverse complement strand
GATCATGGTCGACTATCTGGCTCGTTTCGACAAAAGCCAGGTGGCCCACCAGGTTCGCGCCAGGTTAATCGAACTGTTGCCGCTGGGCGAACCCTCCATCGAATCTCTTTCCAGAGCCCTCGGTATGAGCTCGAGAAACATGAGCCGGAACCTTTTTAAAGAACAGATTTCTTATCGTGAGATTGTAAATGACGTCCGCCGCTACCTGGCAACGCAGTATCTAAAGCAGCGTCACTTATCGATCATCGAAGTAGCGTTCCGGCTGGGTTATTCGGACTCCAGCAATTTCACCAGGGCTTTTAAACGCTGGTTTGGTCTTTCACCGGCAGCTTATCGAAAAAAACGTGAATGAATACATCTTCGGGCTAAAGCTGCTGGCTATTGTCCCTAAACCGAGATGTTCCCGGTGGTTGCCCGTCAGCCTGACGAAGCATTCAAATGCTGTCAGCGGACAACGCTGTCGTAAACATCCTGGACCTTTCTATAGATTCCCGCCCAGGAAAAGGAAGCAATTTCAGCCTGCACGCTGGACAGATCGATATTGGGACAATCGCGAGCAGCGGTTATCTGGGTTTGCAGGGCCTGCGTCAGGTGTTTTGTAAAAACGGCTTCATCTTCAGGCCGGGGACGATCAAGGTGATGAAGCCTCGGCGTCTTGACCAGGCCGATAAAATCCCCCTGAACAGTTCCCAGCACTTCCGTTACTCCGGGCAGATCCGTTGCAACAATTCTGCAACCACTAGCAAGACCCTCCAGCAGCACCAGGGGCAACCCCTCATAAAACGAAGGTAGTACAAAAACGTGGGATTGCTGCATGATACCAGCCAGACGTTCTTGTGATACGGACCCGTGAACAATTACCCGCTTTCCGAGCAAAGCAGCTAACCTCAGGCAGTTCTCTTTTTCTTCACAGCTGCCGCTTCCCACCAGGTGCAGCAGCCATGCCGGGGAATCAACGGCTGCCAGCGCCTTTAAAAACCAGGGGACACCTTTAGCGACACACAATTTTCCGGCATACACCAGCTGCACCGGATCGGGATCCGGCTTGTGCGTGTAACCAAACAGAGCATCGTTATAACCAGCGCCCACAACAGTGATTTTATCCGCTGAAATCCCATACCGTTGCATAATTTCCTGTTTTTGGGCTGCACTCAACGCCATCACCACGTCCAGCTTGCAGCAACCACTCAAGACCGTCTCCTGAAGGTGCGCGCAGTTTTGAAATTGCCGCAGATCCGTTCCATGGCATGTGGTTACCATCGGTATGTCTGGAAACTGCCTTCTGGCAAGGGAACTGACAATCCACAAGTGATGGCTGTGGATAATATCCGGCTGAAAAGTGGCAACGGCATCTGCCAAAACATTGGAAAAGGCGCGTTCATAGGCCAGCAGGTCAACCGCGGAAAGATCGCAAAACCGCTTGCTTTCATACGGCATTGCATCGCTCATCCCGACGATGTTGTAAGAAATATCGGCGTTTATAAAATTCACGAAGCGGCATTCTGTTTTATCGATGCAGCTTAGTTCGACCGGCAAATGGGACTGAATCCCTGCCACCAGATAATTTCTGTGCCCCCATGCCGCGGCTTCCCGTAACATTGCCTGCAAATATATTCCACTGCCGGTAGAATCCGGGCGTTGACTGAGCAGGTGGAGGATTTTCAATTGTTCCCGATTTGCCATTTTACCATCCTTCTTAGCAAAAACCGGTTCTGCAAAAAAGACGCCCGTGAAGCGATCGACTGCCTACGGTGTCGAATTTTTCTTTGTCTTTTCTTTTAAAAAATACGGCAGGAGGGACGTTCCTTTGGCGTATTCTTCACGAGCCACGTACTGGAAGAGATTCGTATCCGCCGGCCAGATAATCACTGAATTCCTGCCCGTAACCACCATTTTTCCGTTGGTTGAGATAATTTCCTTTCCATTTGGAAAAAAAAGGAAAATTTCATCATTAATGGCCTCAAAACGCCATTCATCCTCGTGCAGGTATGATAAAATGGCAGCTTTTGATGGAAAACATTTCGGGCAAACAACCTTCTGAACTTTCTTTGCGGAAAGCACGCTTTCCTCTTGAAAAAGCTCTTTGGAGCCTTCCTGTACGACGCTGGTGTCAAATTCAGGGGCCTTGCTTTCGACAAGCTCCTTCAGCGAGGCCCAATCATCGTCCACGCTATAATCTTTTTCGTCGGGACCCTTTCGAGATGCCAGGTCATAATATCCGCGCTCAACTTTTCCTGTGGTATAATCAAAGGAAAACGTATACTCGGCAACGGTGACACACCCGCCAAACAATATAACGACCGTCAAACCCATAATTATCATGCCATATTTTCGCATCCCTCTTTCTCCTTCGTTAGGGTGAAGAAATTGTCCCTTTCAATAGTCTGGCAACGGACTCCGTTGCGGTTTTCTGAAAGTCCATGTGAAAAATGCTCGCACCGGCTTCGTCGAGCATCTTGAGGATGCTCCACAACATAGCCGGTAATAAGCTCGGCCAGTTTCGTTGCTGCGACCGGTGGTTTCAGCTTTTCCATCTCCGCTGCGATAGCGATGAACCATTGTTCGATCATGTGGATGAATATACTATTTGAAAAAACGACTTTCCAACCCGTCAAGATAAGGCAAATTCCACAGCACTGATAGCATGGATCCGTGTGGTGTCAAAAAGGGGTATGTCTGTATCCTGCTGCCCGACCAGGAGGGAAACTTCGGTACACCCGAGGATAACCGCTTGAGCTCCCCGTTCGGCCAGCCGCTGGATAATTCGTATGTATTCCTGTCGGGAAGTTTCGCGAATGGTCCCGCGGCAGAGCTCCTTGTATATTACGTCGTGAACAATGGCACGATCTTCATCGTCGGGGATAACCACATTGATTCCGAACTTCGCGCGTAAACGCCCCCGGTAGAAATCTTCTACCATGGTAAAACGGGTGCCCAGGAGTCCTACGGTTGTGCTGCCGCCGGCCTGGATCTCTCCGGCGGTAGCATCCGCTATGTGAAGCAATGGGATATCGATCCGTTTTTCAATTTCGTCGGCAACCTTGTGCATGGTGTTGGTACAGATCACCAGGCAGTCGGCACCTCCGACTTGCAGACTGCCGGCTGCATTCGACAGTATTTCGGTTGTGGCCGACCAGTCCCCACTATGCTGGAGTTTCTCTATTTCACTGAAATCGACACTGTAAAGAATGATTTTGGCGGAGTGTAACCCGCCCAAACGGTTCTTGATTTCCGTGTTGATGATGCGGTAATAGGTGGCGGTCGATTCCCAACTCATTCCACCAAGCAGGCCGATTGTCTTCATACTTCTTTCCGATCGCTTAATTCCTTCAGATGGTGGCGTTGATTTGCAAAGGCAAACGACATACTGTTGACGGCCCTGGAAAACGCCAGAATACCGTCAAGATGGTCCAATTCGTGCTGCAACAGTTCGGACAGATCTCCGCTCAGATCCAGGGAACATTCTTCCCAGGCCAGGGTCCGGTATAAAATCCGGATGTTTTTATACCGTTCCACCTTCACCAGCAGATTCGGAAAACACATGCAATCGTCCCAGACCATAATCATTTCC
>CAZKYZ010000423.1:0-3574 GCA_964557055.1 uncultured Desulfobacterales bacterium | reverse complement strand
GCGGTGTTTTCAACCATACTCCTGAGGGTTGATGACATCCTCTCGAATTCGGCAGTAATTGCGCCAAGATCCAGCTTGGCGACCTTGAGATTCTCAGTGCCGAGAATGGATGCGGAATATGGTTCCTGGCCAATATCCAGAAACGGTACATGTCCCAGGAAATCCCCGGAGTACAGCTTGGCAAGAGGAACATGGCCTTCGCTAGTAGACCGTACGATCACGGCTTCTCCTTCCTTGATGATGTAGAGCCCCTCTTTCGACTTGCCCTGCTTGATGATCGGTTTAGGATACATCTTCAACAGCGAGGATCGGTTCTCACCCTGACTTTCATTTACGGCGGCACGGGAAACCCGTCGCAGACGTTTATCCAGGCTGACCATAATCCCGCGCATTTCATTGTTCAATCTGCCGTATTCCGCGGAAAGCCTCTGGGAGTCCAGAACACCGAGACGAACCGTCCCTTCGGCCTGTATGGTTGCGCTTCTCGCCGGGCTACTCATGGTCAGCGATACCGTCGTTCCGATGAACGAGCCGTCCCCGATTTTCATGATGGTGAAATCACCTCTTTGGTTCTTCTTTATAACCCGGACAACGCCCTCCAGGATCACCCATACCCAGCCGCCGTGTTTGCCTTCCCTGACGATGATGTCCCCGTCGTAAAAAAGTTCCTCATCAACAACATACATATAATCGACGATCGGGCCGCGAATAATCGGAAGGGCCAACCCGGATTGGTCTCTGCGGGACCCTTTTTTTTCCTTGGAAACCGGGCCCAGGATTTCAATTTCGCCATCATCCAGCCTGCGCAAACCATTCAGAATGATTTCCATTCGCCCGACATGGATGGTATTGTCTTTTTGAACGTCTTCATTGCTGAACTCGTACGTGCCGTCCAGCCAGCCGAACAGCTGATACAGGGCGTCAGCACCGGTAAAATTCATGCATTCCGAATGGATCGGATTGCCCCCCACAATATAGATCAGCCCCGGTTCCTGGGCATATTTGCTGGTAATTCTGAGGAGTCCCTGGCTACCGTTTGTGCCCAGCAGCTGCAGGATATCCGCTAGGCTTAAAAACTTGAGGTTTCCTTCAAAAACGATGTTGTCGAGCATGATCGAAAACGATTATCCTGCCCACCGTAATTCTTTCTGGAGGGATTTCAGTGTGAGTTTAAGGCATTCCGAAAGTGTTTTGCCAACCCCCATACCGCTCGTAGCACTGCTTGGCTGGGAGGGAACCTTGAGCTGCCTGTTGAGATCTCGTTCCATCTGCTCCGTGGACATGAGGGGAAATTCTTTTTCGAGATCCCTTTTGTTGTATTGAAGGACCAGTGGAATTTTAAAAAGGTTGACGCCGTATTCTTTCAGATTTTTCTGCAGATCTTGGAGGGACTGCATATTCTTTTCCCGCCGCACTGTCAGCGAATCGGCTACAAATACGACACCATCCACCCCTTTCAAAACCAATTTTCGGGTGGAAGTGTATTTTACCTGCCCGGGGACTGTGTACAGTTGTACGCGCACATCGCATCCTCTGATTTTGCCAAGACCCATCGGAAGGAAATCAAAAAAAAGTGTCCGGTCTCCCTCTGTATCGATGGAGACCATGTCCCCGCTCACCTGCTTGGTAAATTTTTTATGGATAAATTCGAGGTTCGTGGTTTTCCCACATCTGCCCGGACCGTAATAAACAATTTTACATTCGATTGTCCGGTCTTGCAGGTTAAAAATTGCCATTTATGAGACCTCGTCCGTTCTGTCCATAATCGATTCAAGTAGTGGTAATTTTGATATCCACGCTGTAATCACCCCGTTTCGGGCCGGAAGAAATTTGGGTTTTAGCCTTAACGATTCCGCTCCCCTGAAACATGGCAATCGGCGAATAAAACTGCATATTCCTAAGTGTAGTACCTTCCTTGAAAGCGTCAATCAGGACTTTGTCTTTTCCCGATATCAGCAGGCTGATCACATTGCCGGTCTGGAAACTGACATCAAGCTCGAGAAGTTTGCCCTCCTGGGGGCCTTTTTCCAAGTTAATTCCAATGGAGCTGATATCGATAATGTCTTCTTCGCCAGTTTCCTCCCGATTTCCAATGTCCGGAATGATTTCTTCCTCGGGCAATGTCTTTTCGATCCCATTTTTTTTCAGCAAACTTTTTAGAAAAATGCGTACCTTTTCCAGTTGATCTGTGCTGAAATTGCCTTCTGACTCCCACTCTTGAAACTGCCGGATGGCGTTATCCGCGGAAGAGATGGCGATGTGGCAGCGAAGGATGTTTTTGGCAGCCACAACCCGCAGTGCATCTGTTTCCAACAGACCGGTGAATTCTTCCAAGGCCCGTTCATACTGACCGAACTTGGCAAGAATGATCGACCCGTCCAGATCCGGATCTTTCCCGTCCTTTTTGTTTTCGAAAGAAAACAGTTTTTTAATAACATCCTGTTTGTCGGCGGATAAGGATGGTGTTACCGGAGATTTTTCAAAGTTCTCGACATCTTTTTTAAGGGTTTTAATTTTACGCGTGATGCCCTTTAGCAGGTTTTGACTATTTTTGAGCTGATCACTCGTCTTAATCAGCCCGGCGACCCTGAGATATTTTTCCCGGGCCTCATTCAGCAACCCTTGATCCTGATACAATTCAGCTTCTTTTAATAGTTTTTTTATATGATTGACAATATTCATCACCGACCCGGTTATCCTGGCATCAAATGGCCACGCGTGCAATTCGCCATAGAGCCATTTTATGTTTCGTTTGACAGGTAAAGAAGTATTTTAATTACCATGTTTTTCTTCTTTATGTCAATATATAGCAAATAATATTGCATTATTGAAGCATTGTTTGTCGGGTGCCTGTATCATAGCAGGTGCTTTTTTACGGTACATTTTTTCCGGATCATCTGCGCGAGAACTGTTGTTATTCCCGGAATACGCGATAATTCCGATACGCTCGCCTTCCCGATTCCTTCCAGACCACCGAATGTCTGCAGCAGTGTATGTTTGCGCTTGGGCCCAACACCTGGAATATTGTCCAGCACCGAGTGGGTGAACGTTTTATTTCTTTTGCTGCGATGGTAGGTAATCGCAAACCGGTGGGCTTCATCCCGAATTTTCTGCAAAAACATCAACAGGTCCATTTCTGTTCCGAAATTTATCGGGTTGGACCGTCCCGGTATAAATATCCGGTCCTGAACTTCATCCCGTTCCCTGTTTTTCTTGGCGATGGCAATGACTGCCGGCCCCCCTTCGGGGAAGAGCTGGTTGATAACGGCAATGGCGATGTTCAGCTGGCCCTTACCACCGTCGATCATTACCAGGTCCGGATACCGGTCCGGCATTTTTTTACGGTTGAATCGCCGGGATAACACTTCCTGCATGGCCGCATAATCGTCCGGTTTTGAGATCGACACGATGGCATATTTTCGATACGATTCGGGCTGCGGCATACCATCAACGAAAACAACCATGCCGGCCACAGGGTTGGATCCGGAGAAGTTGGATATATCGAAACATTCTATTCGTTGAATCGTACGTTTCAAATGCAGCCGCCGCCGCAGCCGCTCCAGTAGATCCCGGC
>CAZKYZ010000422.1:0-3578 GCA_964557055.1 uncultured Desulfobacterales bacterium | reverse complement strand
TGTTTTTGGGAAAAAACAAAAATCGATTATTCCGATTATTTGCGGCATAGGGTTAATGCTATTCCCATATTTTGTTGCAAATATATATATTCTCGTCCTTTCCGGAATTGTTTTGGCCGCACTGCCTTTTATTATTCGAATATAATATTGGAGAAACGAGAATTATTTGCAATCCTCGCGGATATCCAGACGAGCCGCGCAGAGGATTTAGTCCCGCAGTAACTGTCGAAGTATAATCGTTTTTATGAAACCTCATTCCACTGCCGCCTCCCAGTTTCCCGGGACCTTCGACAGCCGTTGAATTTAGGTGTACAAATGGTTTGCGCCGGCATCCGCTGGGGAAGCGTTCACAAAGCAGTCATCGGTCAATGGCAAACACGGTTAATGATTTATTTTGAGTCCAGGGGATAGCAGTGGTTTCAAAACTTTCCATCCGAAAAGCAAAAAGATCAGACCTTGATTTTCTTACGTCTTTACGAATCAAGACGATGAACAGGCACATGCAAAAAGCAGGATTGTCTACGGATAAACAATCTCACCAGAAACGGATTTTGTATCGCTTCGATGCCGCTAAAATAGTGTGCTATGAAGATGAACCCATTGGACTCCTGAAAGCCTATTGCGATGCATCCGGCTGGAACATTGTTCAGATTCAGGTTTCTCCGGAGTATCAAGGCAAGGGGATCGGGTCGGCGATCGTTGAGCGTGTTCTTGAGCAGGCTGCAAATGACGGCCTGAATGTCAGCTTGCATGTTTTTAAAGAAAACCCTGCCAAAAAGCTGTATGGAAGGCTTGGTTTTATAACCGTATCAGAAGGTGATGTTGAATACACAATGTGTTGCGAGCCGGGCAACCGAATGCAGCGGATAAACGGCTGATGTAAGCCGGCGGAGGCAACGATAAGGTTTGACATTATTTGGCTATATTCCGGGCATTGTTAATGCCATATGGGTCATTGCCAAGAAAATAGCATAAATTTCACACAAGGGAGGAGTAATCAATGGGAATATTAGGAAATTATTCAGACAAGGCAATCGAGCTGTTCATGGCATATGCCCCCCGGCTGGTGCTGTCAATTATTACGCTGATTGTCGGGCTCTGGATCATAGGGGCTGTTGTAAATGTAACTCGCAGGGCTCTTGAAAAATCAAAAACAGACAAAACCCTGGTGCCTTTTTTTACGAACCTCATTTCATGGGTTCTTAAGGTTTTGCTGTTGATCAGTGTGGCTTCGATGGTTGGCATAGCGACCACCTCCTTTATTGCTGTTTTGGGTGCCGCAGGTCTTGCCATCGGTCTGGCGCTGCAAGGCAGCCTGGCAAATTTTGCCGGTGGTGTTCTGATCCTTATTTTCAGGCCATACAGTGTGGGAGACCTGGTGGAGGCACAGGGGCATCTTGGTGTTGTAAAGGAGGTGCAGATATTTAATACGATTATGCTTACGCCCGACAACAAACGTGTCATTGTCCCCAATGGTGCCATGTCCAATGGGTGTATCACCAATTATTCCGCCGAGGGGCAGCTGCGCGTTGATATGGTGATCGGAATTGCCTATGAAGCCGATGTTCCAAAAGCCAAAAGTCTTCTTTTGGGCTTGATAACGGAAGATCCCAGGGTTTTGAAAGACCCTGCCCCGTTCGTTGCGGTTTCGGAGTTGGCCGACAGCTCGGTCAACCTCGTTGTGCGGCCATGGTGTAATTTCAATGATTATTGGGATGTGTATTTTAATACAACGGAAAAAGCCAAACAGGTATTGGAAGCAAACGGAATTTCTATTCCATTTCCACAGCAGGATGTCCATATTCAGACGACCGCCGTTTAAACCTGATTTATTTTGCGGGAGGTCAAGCAGAAGGGCTCAGGATTTCCGGAGCCTTTATGCTGGCCGGGTTTTTACCGCAGATCGTGCTTGGGTAATTCCGCTGTCGGTGTATGGATATCGCGGCCGAAAACCGCGAAACCGAGTGTCCCGACAATGCCGAAAACAAAGGCAGTACTGAAATTCACCTCCGGGCTGATCTGCCAAAGGAAGGCCCCCCCTATGGCGGCGATGGATACGACGATGTCTCGAATCAGATAATAGAGTCCGAACATCCCCGCCTTACAGCTGTCCGGGGACAGGTCCATGATCAGTGATTTGCGGGTGGGCTCGCCGAACTCTTTGAGCCCCCGCAGTATGAACGCCAGAACGAGCATCTCAAAAGTCCGGCTGTACATCAGGACCAGGGGAAACAGGGTGAAGAAGACAAAGGTGATCAGGACAAAGGGCTTCTTGGTTGTTTTGTCAGCCATGTAGGCCACCGGTATATAAACCAATACGGCTGTAGCCATCTCAATGGTGGTCAACAGGCCGAACTGAACGGCGGATACCGGGGAAGCGATGCTTTTCATGCACCAGATAACAACAAAGGCATAAGGAATCTGCTCGCAGAAGCGGATAAGGATATCGGTAATCAGCAGCCCTTTCATGGACGGATTCATCAACCGGAACAGTTTTATGGGATTTTTTTCCGGGGCAAGACCGCACGTATCTCCTTCATTTTCAATCAGTGGGCCGGGCGGATCGTCGTCCAGAAGGCGCTGCTGCAGCACCAGGGCGGCGGATGCCATGATCAGGGCCGCCAGAAATGCCAGACGCACACCATCTTGTTCACCATAAACCGCGATGAAAAAGCCTCCCAGCAAGGGGCCCAGCGCCATGGGAAACCGTCGCACCAGAGAGTGCATCGTGACGCCCATGGTTCGTTTATTTTGAGGCAGGACTTTGTAGAGCAGGCTCATGGTCGCCGGCATGGAAATGGCCGACCAGGAAATAAACAGCACCGCGCCGACCAGAACGGCTTGCCAGACCGGCACCAGGACGACGATACCAAACCCGACCATTGCCAGCAGATTGAAAATCACCAGGGAACGTTTTGTGCCGATCCGATCGGAAAGATAGCCGCCGGGAAACGAATAGAGGGCCGAAAGCAGGTTGTCCATGGCCTGCAGAAAACCGATAGCCAAGGCACCGCCACCAAGTGCCATGATATAGATGGGCAGAAAGCGCTCCGCCATGCGCTCTCCCATTCCCACCAGGATCACCATAGCCAGGACGCCGACCGTGCTGCGTTGCAGCGCTAAAAATTCGAACAGACGGGGCATACCGGCAATGTTTTTTTTAGGAGTCATAGTACGGGGGCCATCTACCGAAACAGGGGCGCCATACTCTCCCCTTCGTGAATGCGACGAATAGCGTCGGCAAAAATTCCGGCAACCGACAGAACCTCGAGACAGTCAATGCTCCTCTTGATGCCATCCAGCGCCACCGTATTGGTAACCACCAGCTTTTCGATGGGCAGATTCAGCAGGTTGTCGGTTGCCGGGCCGCACAGGACAGGGTGGGTAACCGCCGCATAGATTTTTTTAACACCCGCTTTTTCCAGGGTTTTAATGGTTTCAAGCAGTGTTCCCGCTGTAGAGATTTCGTCATCAAAAATGATGGCGACGCGTCCCGCCACATCTCCCACGACAAAACCCTGAATCACTTCCGTATCGTTTCGCCTGCGTTTATCGATGATCGCCATGGGCACACCGAG
>CAZKYZ010000421.1:0-3581 GCA_964557055.1 uncultured Desulfobacterales bacterium | reverse complement strand
CTGCTACCGGGGGCAAGTGCCAGTCTGGTGGAGCACCTATTCGCTGACTTCAATCCCGTCAACCCGTTGCCGTGGTGTACAACTATGCTGCAACCCCTTTTTGAGGGAGTCTGCAGGTATTCCGGAAACCGCTTTGTTGCATAGCAATTTTGTCTGCCTGCTATCCTTGTTCTTCATAACTATTCAGATTCTGCGGCAGCTGCCCGCCATCATTCAAAAACCGCTTGAGGCAGGCATCCGGGCTGGGGTGGTGATCGGACCCCGTCAACTGGTAGGCGATAGCCGGGCAGTTGCCGGTGCACCCGCCTTTGTATTCACAATCACGACAGAACGGAAAATCGGACAGGGGTGTTTCATAGCGCCTACGAAGGCGGTTCAGCTCCGGGTGGGTCCGCCATACGGTCTGCATATCATCCCGGTTAATGCGGCCAAGCGTAATGTGACTCAGCTGGATACAGGGTACCATGATGCCGTCGGCACGCACCGCCAGGGTGTCCAGGGGACCGGAGCAGGCCGAAAGGCTGCCGCAAGACTGTGACACCCCTGCTTTGCTTTCGGCTGCCATGTTTGCCCACATGCCTACCTCCGCCAGCGGCCCGGCGGAGGCGCTGATCCGGCCGGGGTAGCGTCGCTCGAGTTCCACCAGCAGTGCCATTGCCTCGGAACGCGTAGCAGCATCGAGCTGAACGATCGTAGCATGCTGACGGCACAGCCCGAAATGGGAGGCGGCATTGGTGGAGAACCCCGCAAGTCCGATATCATCCAGAAGAAAACGGGCGATATCCGGAAGGTCTCGAAAATTTTCCCGATGGATGGTAACCCTGACGCTGACATCCACGTTGTGTTTTTTCAGGATTTCGACCCCGGCAACCGCCCGGGAAAATGTTCCCTCTCCTCGGTGTTTCTCATGGGTGCGCGCCGTGGAACCATCAATCGATACCTGGATGCTGTCACAACGATCCGTTTTGGCCACATGGGCGGCCATGCGGTCATCGATCAGGGTGCCGTTGGTCAGCACCTGAAAACGCATCCGGTGACGGACAATACCGTCGATGATGGGTAGAATGTCCTTGCGTGCAAAGGGTTCACCTCCCTGAAGGATAACCCGCAGCACGGCTGCCTGCTCCAGTTCGGAAAAAAATGCCCGCCAGTCTTCTGCCGGCAGATCGTATCCCACATCACCAGCACTGGAAAAATGACTGCAATAGGTGCACCGCAGATTGCACTGATGGGTAATGGCAATATCCACCGTACGCGGCGACCTCATAACCGGGAAATAGGCTGCGCTCATAAAGCCCCCATATCACCCGTAACCAGCAGGTTTTTCGCAACAAGGGTTTTCATAAACGCCGCCATATCCGAACGGGCGGTCTCCGCTGATACCTGGAAGAAGGCTACCATTTTAGCGACAACAACATCGATAGCCGTTTGTCCGTCAAGCTGCCGCCAGATAAACGCCCCGGCATGGTTGATGCCGGTCATCTCTCCGGTTTCAAGGTGAAACAGCAGATACTGGCCTTCGAACTCTTGTCTCAGGACCACATCGGGGTGGGATTGCGGGCAGTTGGTTATCTGCGTCGTTTTGATCATGACCGGTTTCAGAGTATACGGTTTTGCTCGCGGTACCGGGTAAATTACAATATGCAACACCCCCGATAGTGAAGTTTCCCCCTCATCCAGATACCGAATCCGGTCCTTGTTGTCAACTTGGCATTTTTATCCGAACGGCAAAAAAGAAACATTACCTTAGTACCATCTCCGTCAACACCCTCTTCCCATCAACACTTAATCCCAGGCTGTCGATTTCCCGCGACAACTGGTCTTCGGCGCCATTCCTGCCCGCATAACCGTTGAGACGCGCAACGGCAGTGGAGTCCACGAAATCCTGATGCCGTGGGTAGATACGCGACATTTCATTTTTCAGCGGATGCTGCTTCAGAATATACTTCTGATGATAATCTTCGGCCATGGTGAAGGATCGAAGGGGAACCACTCCGGTTTGCACGGTGCTGCCGATTTTCTGCTCCAGGGCGGTTTTGGAAAGCATGGCCTGTTCGCGCTGCTGTTCATTTTGGTAAAAGACGGCTTTCATGTATTGCCCCGGCCCGGAAGGCCTGGTCGGCTGGTGGCTTTCCCAGAAAATATCCAGCAGCTGATTATACGTGATTCGTCCGGGGTCATAATCCACCTGCACCGTCTCCGTATGATCACCGATATTGCCGTAGTCCGGAGCTTCTGTCCGGCCGCCGGCATATCCCACGCGTGTGCGAATCACGCCTTCAATAATCCCGAACCGGGATTCGATTCCCCAAAATCAGCCCAGACCGAAAGACGCCGTTTCAAAATGTCCCGGCACCGCAGCATCAATGGGTGGAATAGCCGGGGTTTCGATTTTATGTGCAAGGTTCATGGGACCCTCCTTTGCTTTGGGATCCTGATTTGTCTGTGACCCCGTCGTTGGCGGGCACCCTGTTATAAAAGTCATCATGCCCAATAAGAATATGTATTGGATGATATTTTTTCCCATCGCGATTGCCCTCTCTTTAAGGTGACCCATAATATAAGGACAAACTCGGATTCTGCACTCTCTGTTTCTGGCTTTTGCGATAATACAATGTGACTAACCCGTGGCAAGCTCCTGATCAGCTTGCCAATGCTCTGGTTTTTACCAAATTTTGTGCCACTTCAGCTCTCTCGCTATGTTTTTCACGCAACCGGCCGCCTCCATCCAAAAGCAAAAGGAATCGCTTTGAATGGTCGACTTTTCTACAGCCCTGCTTATTATAGGAGCTGGTTCTGATGATGATTGAACGAATAAGAGGTCTCTAAATGGATAAAACAAAAAAAGGGGGGAGGGCGCGCGGCGTAAGAGAGGTCCTTTTAAAAGGTGTCTTCTGGCGCATACTCTTTATCGAAGTTGTTTTGCTTGTCTGTTCGTTAGGATACAAATGGCTAACAGAAGATGCCACCGCTTTGGATCTGTTCTGGTACAGCGTCAGAATTACCTTGCTGGTTATCATAATTATTGCCTTTATGATGTTTACGCTGGAAAAATTTCTCTCCCAAAAAATTATTGCGCCATTGGAAGCCATCGCATCATCAAATAAAAATATTCAGGAAAATATCACGGATGTTGACCATGTTGCGCTTGCTGAAAGTCCTCCCCATGAGATCGAGACCATAATTACATCAAGATCTGTAATGCTGAAAACCATCTTTAAGATTTCGGAAGAGCGTTTGAAATATTCAATGGCACTTGATGATGAGCTGGAGAAAGGGAAAAAGGTTCAGAAAGATTTTTTACCTCGTTCTATACCCAAATCAAAAAATCTTGATATCGCATCCTATTTCCATTCTGCTTTGCAATTGTCAGGTGATTTTTATGATGTGTTTGAATTGCCGGATAACCATATCGGCTTTGTGGTCGCTGATGTCAGTGATAAGGGGGTCGGCGCTGCTCTTTTTATGGCATTGGCGCGAAGCCTTTTGCGCGTTTTTTCAGGATCATTCACAACAGAAGATATGGTGAGCCGTTATGAAGATTGCAACGACGGCTTTTCACCACAAGACGTGTTAAAAGC
>CAZKYZ010000420.1:0-3582 GCA_964557055.1 uncultured Desulfobacterales bacterium | reverse complement strand
TGATTGGTTAATTTGGAACACCTTAAAACCTTAAATGCAAGAAAACAAAGGTTCAAGTCAAAAACAAACCAGATCTAAATTTTGGATATCTTAAGTTACTATTTAACAAATCAACGAAATCTGGATTATCAAAATATGGAAAAAAACAGTGAAGAGGGGATTGGCTCATAGCTCTTGGCTCTATGCGCTCTGCGCTCTGCCCCATGCTCTTTGCCCTCTGCCCCCTGCGCTCTTATCTACTTACCACTCACTACTAACTGTCCTCTTGGCTCTCTGCGCTCTGATAAAAAACCCCCTGTGGCACGAGACCACAGGGGGTTTGGTAGGCAAAATACAACAGCCGGTAAAGCTTAGATGTCCAGCCAGGAATCGGAATAGAGCGTCTCGCCCAGGATTACCCTTACGGTTTTGACATAATCCTGCATCTCCTTGGAAATACTGCCCAGATCCGGCGGATTACCGTCCATGGTGGCATGAATCACATCGACGATATCCTGGCGCTTGCCCTTGGCGATGTCGGTCAGGCCGTCATCCAAAGGGTCGGAGATTACCGAGTACATGCCGTTTTTTTCCAGCATGACCATGTACGTCTGATTCAGGATCGGGCGCAGGTGTTCCGGAGGTCCATTGGATATGTTCGACAGACCGCAGGTGCTCTTGCACCCCGGAAACATGTCCTGCAGAATGGCGGTGAATTCCATCAGGCTTATCAGCTGCGGCTGCTGGATATTAAGCGGTGTGACAATACCGTCCAACCAGATGCGCTCGTTTTCAATTCCCGCTTCGTTGGCAAAATAGATCAGTTCCGCCGCTAGGGCGCCGCGTTCATCGGTATCCCGGGGCAGGCCGTCAGGCCCCCACATGAGCGCGACAAAATCGGCATTGTGCTCCACGGCCAACGGAATCATCTTCTCATACCGTTCCGCGCGGGCCATAATCGAGTTGATAATAACGGGTTTGGGGGTTTCCTTGTAGACTTTGAGTGCTGCCGCGATGGCGTCAATATTGGATGTGTCCAGGGCCAGCGGAATGTCCGGCACAACGTCCTGAACAACCTCCACCACCCATGGCATCAGCTCGTGGCCGTCTTTCTTGGCAGGTCCCAGGTTGATATCGATATAGTCCATCCCCTTTTCCTTCTGGAAAAGGGCTTCTTCCTGGATCGGTTTGGGGTCTCTTTCCTTGAAAGCCCTGCCAATCTTTGTGGAAATAACATTTAAGCTCTCACCGATAAGATACATACAGCCTCCCTTCTTCTGTAGATCAAGTGCCGGCATCCGGAGGCCGCTCAAAAGGGCGACCTCCGGATGCCGCATATCATCTGGATTTCAAAAATCCCGGAATGTGGGCGGCTTCCCGGGGACCGACGGTAATGGTCCAGCCGGGCAGTTCTTCCTCCACATCACCGGCAATGGCTGCCGCGTATCCGGGTATGATCAGTTCGGTATGCTTCACTTTATCCATGATTCCACATTTCTTGACGAACATACCCACATCATCGCCAGCGAATTTTCCGGCAGCCCAGGCGGTCATTACGGAAAGACCCTCGGAATCCTTGATCAAAAGCCACGTGGGTACGCGGCTGCCTTCGACCTCGCCGGAAACGATAAAATAGGTCAGGGCAAAGTTGGTGGTAACCAGGACCGGTGAATTTTCATTCGGGTCACCGATGGGATAGATTCCTTCGGTCACGGTCATGGGACGCTGCGGATCGGTGAAAATATTGAGCCGTTCCAGCAGCAGCGGGAAAACACTTTCTCCGGTGAAATCGGACAACACCGCGATACCGCCGTACTTGGCAACAAACATGCTGGCGATAAGGGTTTCCATGTCGAGATTGGAAGCCATTTCACACGGGAAGGTAATGGTCGGGAATCCGACGGATCGGTTGCCGTTCTTGAGTGCCGCCCGCCGGATGGCTACCTGGTCTTCCAGGGCCTGCTTGACTTCACGAGCACCGGAATCAAGAACGATATCCTTGATATCCATTGCGGTGAGTTTTTCCGTGAGCGCTACCAGGCCTTCCACGGAGTCCGCTTTAACGACAATAGGAAGATTATTATCTTTGGCAATGGCGCCCATGGCGTCTATGTTGGCTGCGGTGGCACCGCACAGGAGGGGCCGTTTGAAGCCACAGGCCGCAACAGCCGCCTTCATCACATCCGCATCCTCGGTCAACAGGATCAGGTTGAACTCGGATGTTTCGGCGATCAGCTTGGCGGCGGCTGCAAAAGCGCCCTTGTCGCCGTTGGCATCCTTGAGCGCAACCAGTTCCGGGCGCAGGTTCAGGCCGACGCGCTCGTACTGGATGGCGTTCCAGGCCTTCAGCTTACCCTCGATCTCGCCTTTGGCCGCATCCGAGGAGATGGTCGCGGCCAGGAGGGTCGGGTTGAAAAAAGTTTTCTCGTGACGGTAAAGGACAGTCTCCCCGCCCGTGGTGGCTTTGCGGACGCCTTTACCTATGACAACAGGCCGAATCGGCGGGGCGGATGCCTCCGCCAGCTGTTCCTTGGCCTCATCGGAAACATACGGGCAGCTGTCCAGCTCCGCCTTCCCGGAAGCCAGGTTCATGGCAAAGGCAAGACAGGTGGGAACGCCACATTCCTTACAGTTGGTCTTCGGCAGGAGTTTGAAAATTTGAATACCGGTTAATGCCATTATTGTCTCCTTATCTCAAATTCTGGAATTCATTGTGGTACAGCCGGGGGAGTGTCTCTGCCCCCCCCCGGCTGGGTGACGTTCGGTTTATCCGACCAGCGGATCCATATCCAGTGCCGGATGGCCCTTTTCCTGGAGCCAGGGCAGAATCTCTTCTTCTGTGGTTCCCACCGTTTCATCGGCGATCTTGTCGTACAGATCCGGAACTCCCATTTGGGCGCCCCGTTTGTCGATTCTTTCCTTGATCTCCTCTTTGAGCATCTTGGGCATCCAGACCATGCGCAACAGCCCGCCATCCCCCAGGATAAACTTGCCCTGGGTAATATTGAACTTGGAATGGCCCACAAAACCCGGCGAGGAAGCGCCGCCGCCCATGACGCCAGCCAGGGTGGTGAACTTCATACCGCAGGGAGTTTCGCCGGTGTAGTCACGGCCTACGGTCATCACACCGTTACAGGCCGGCAGCATGGCGGCGATAGCCTCACAGCACCCGCAGGTAGTCATGGGGTCGATCACCATGGAGTAAAAGTTGTAATGCGTGACGGCACCACGGGAAGCCTTTTGAACAAACTCATTGACGCCCTTCCATTGGCCGAGCACCGGATCAATGCATTCGCCCTTTTGAATGGGCTGATTGGGGCCGGTGGGGTTGATTTCAAAGGAAGCCTTGCAGTCCATCCAGTTGTAGGCGCCGCAGAGTCCCGTCCGTTCCGGACTAACCGAGCAAACGTGGTTGGGGGCGAAAGACTGGCACAGGGTGCAGGAGTAATAGGTCTCCACATCTTCGTCACTCATCTTCTCAACACGTTCGTCGCGCGTCCTGTACTCGGCACGGGCCGTTTTGGTCAACTTGTCCACATCTTTCTTATCGGTGTACAGGGTCACCTGGACCTTGTCGAGGATCTTGCCGAAATCCTGGTGGAA
>CAZKYZ010000419.1:0-3592 GCA_964557055.1 uncultured Desulfobacterales bacterium | reverse complement strand
GATATATGCAGTATATCAGCCCCGTTTTCATCCTGTTTTTGACTGGATAGACAGGAATTTTCTATACGGAATAACACCGCTCAACAGATCGATTGCTCGAAAAATCGGCTGCTGGTTGACCGGTATCATCAACAAGGAGGTTTTATCTTGGTAAGTATCGCTTATGCAATGGGTCAGGGGGGTATCGGCGGCGAGGGTGCCCAGGGCGGTTTTTCGGCGTTTGTACCGCTCATTTTGATGTTCGTTGTATTTTATTTCCTGCTGATCCGTCCCCAACAGAAAAAACAAAAAGAACACCGGGAATTGCTGAACAACTTGAAAACAGGGGATCGTGTTATCACAGGTGGTGGTATTCACGGAAAAATCACAGCTGCAGATCCAACGACACTTACGGTGGAAATTGCAGACAAAGTCCGTGTAAAGGTAAACCGTGCAAACGTTTCCGGTCTCGTTCAACCGGCATCACCAGCAGCGGCATCGAAACCCGCCAAAAAAGAGATACCGAAATAATAACAGACTGCCTTACTGTAAGCCCCGAAGGTGTTGCGTTTCCCTTTTTTGTTCTGCGGGAAGCAGCAGCCCGGTGGGGCTTTCGTTTGGAATGGAAACGAAGTTAGGAAAGGAAAAACCATTGAAGAACGTTTCATGGAGGCTTGTGGTTGTATTGGGCGTTATTCTTGCAGCCATTGTTTATATTCTCCCCACCATCAAACCCGGAATGTGGCCCCATAAGCGGATCAATCTCGGCCTTGACCTTCAGGGTGGCATGCACCTTGTATTGGAGGTGGATACCGCAAAAGCCGTTGAAAGCAAATTAGAATTGATTGTCCAGGAATTAAAAACGGAGATAAAAAAGGAACACATCCGCAGCCAGGGAGTCGATCTGGGAAACGGGGGGTTAATCTCCGTGACCGTCAGTGGCGAAGACGATATCAAAAAGCTGGACGAACTTCTGGACAAGAACTTCAAAGAACTGCGGGAAGTGTCCAGAAATACCGTCAACGGAACGTTAAATGCCAGCTTTGACCTGCCGGAACTGGAAACGGATTTTATCCAGAAAGCAGCTGTGGATCAGGCCCTGGAAACCATCCGCAACCGTATAGATCAGTTTGGCGTGTCTGAGCCGGATATCCGTAAGCAGGGGAAAAACCGGATTCTCATCCAGCTTCCCGGGGTCAAAGATACCCAGCGGGCAAAGGAGTTGATCGGGAAAACGGCACTCTTGGAATTCAAATTGGTTGATCACACTCATGATGTCGACGCCGCCTTGAAAGGTTCGGTTCCCATCGGCTCCGAAATACTCTATCAGGTTGATGAAGATCCGGAAACCCGTCGGGTCCGTAAAACACCTTTTCTGATCAAAAAGCACACCGCCCTTACCGGTGAATACCTTACCGAAGCACGCGTTCAGTTCGATTCCCAATATCACGAGCCCTATGTAGCCATTAAATTCGATAAAAAAGGAGCTCGGATTTTTGAAAAAATAACCGGCGATAATGTCGACAAGCGCCTGGCCATCATCCTGGATAACAACGTCTATACCGCTCCGGTCATTCAGGAAAAAATCAGTGGCGGCGAAGCTCGCATTACAGGAATCGGTACGGCTGAAGAAGCCGGTGACCTGGCTATCGTCCTGCGAGCTGGTGCCCTTCCGGCACCGGTGAACATCATTGAAGAAAGATCCGTCGGACCATCACTGGGATCGGACTCCATCAATCAAGGTTTGACTTCAATGATTGTCGGCGGTGCTCTAGTTCTTCTTTTCATGATCATATATTACCGGGGTTCCGGATTGATTGCAGATTTCGCCCTGGCACTGAATATATTACTCATTGCCTCTGGGCTGGCGGTATTTCAGGCCACCCTTACGTTACCGGGAATTGCCGGCATTATCTTGACAATTGGCATGGCAGTCGACGCCAACGTATTGATATTTGAACGTATCCGAGAGGAATTGCGCCTGGGGAAAACCCCTCGGGCATCCGTTGATGCCGGTTACCAGCGGGCTACCCTTACAATTCTAGACGCAAATGTGACGACACTCATTGTGGCCGTCGTCCTGTTTCAATTTGGAACCGGGCCGATAAAGGGTTTTGCTGTTACCCTAAGCCTTGGAATCGTTTCCAGTCTGTTTACGGCCCTGATTCTTTCGCGATTGATATATGATTATATCCTCATGAAAAAACGCATCACTCAATTGAGCATATAGTTACAGTTATGACGACATCCCAGTAGATGTGCAATCTATCAATGGCAGCTATTGCCCACGGTTAAATAAGGAACGCTCCATGCAGTTTGTCAAACCTGACATCAATATCGATTTCATCGGCAAGAAAAAATTTGCATTCACCATTTCTCTGATTCTTATCCTGATCAGCATCGCATCCCTGATCATCAACAATGGTCCCAAATACGGCATCGACTTTAAGGGCGGTACACTGATCCAGATCAAATTCCCGTCGTCTCCGGATATATCCGACGTAAAAACGGGATTAGGCAATATGGGAATCGGCCAATCGTCAGTCCAATCTTTTGGTGAAGCCGCTGACAACGAATTCCTGATCCGAACAGACAGTTCGAACATCACCGGCGAAGGATTCAACCAGCGCCTCACGCAAGCCTTGGAAACGGCTACCGGTCAAACACCCGACATCCGAAGGGTAGAAATGGTCGGACCGCAAGTGGGCAAAGACCTGCGGGAAAAAGCATTACTGGCCATGTTTTTCTCTTTGCTCTTTATTACCGTATACATCTCCTGGCGCTTTGAGTTGAAATTGGTGGTGGCGGGTATAACGGCAATCGCCTTGATGGCGGTGGTCTGGTTGCTGAGAGGCGTTTCTACGGATATCAATATATTGTGGTTGATCGTCGGTGCTCTCCTTGTGACGCTAATCCTTTTCTGGTTTTTGGAATTAAAGTTTGCCATGGGAGCGATCCTTGCTTTAATCCACGACGTAACCATAACGGTAGGTGTTTTTTCCATTTTCGATAAGGAATTCACACTCCCCATCATCGCTGCATTGCTAACGATTATCGGATATTCGTTAAATGACACCATTATTGTTTTTGACCGGATTCGCGAAAACCAGAGAAAATTGCATCGTGAGCGGCTCGTTCTGATCGTCAACCGAAGTATAAACGAAACCTTGAGCAGAACCCTGCTGACGTCACTAACCACACTGATCGTATTGGTAACCTTATATATTCTTGGCGGAGGCATTATCCACGATTTTGCCTTTGCCATGATTATCGGCATCCTGATCGGAACCTATTCTTCAATTTATATAGCGAGCCCTGTCCTGCTGGCATGGCAGGCTAGAAAAGGCGGCTGATTTTCTCCCTTTCAATGGATCACTCCTTTCACTGGTTATCGCTTAAAAGTGTGCCGGGAATCGGAAACCTTCTGTACAAAAGACTGTTGGATCGGTTCGGCACACCGGCATCGATTTTTTGGGCAGCATCGGAAGATCTGCTCTCTGTCGAGGGGATGCACGCACGCCTGGCCACGGAAATTCAAAGGTATAAAACTCCTGATTCCGTAAAAAAGGAATTGGACCGTGTAAATAAAAAAGGGTATCGGATTGTTACAATG
>CAZKYZ010000418.1:0-3605 GCA_964557055.1 uncultured Desulfobacterales bacterium | reverse complement strand
GAGTAAGTAATTTTCTAATCCAACTCGGAAGAAAAAACGCTTCCCGGATCCAGATCCTTTTCGGTCTCCATCAATTCGATGGTTGATGTGGTTTCTTCCGTGTGCAGTACGATAAAATTTCCGATGAGGAGCGGTGTCATTGTGGTGTTTGTTTTGTCAGCCGGCTTCACTTTTCTTTCGTCATATTCGTAAACAAAGTATACCTGCCCCACTTCGATTCCGTCGCGGGTTCCCTTGTCGATGAACACCGTGTCGCCCTGGCCGAAAACGACGTTGTTTTCCTCGCTCATGATGATCTTGCCAGTCATGCCTTCGATGCCCTCTTTAATAATGATTTTGCTGGAGCGAGGTTGAAAAGGCATGATCTTGTCGCCCATCAGAATCGAACGGAAGGACCGTTCCACCCTCGCAAGGACAAATTCTTCTTCAATACGGGTAATTTCGACGATTCCGAGAAGGAGATGCCGGGTGCCGGGCGATTTTTCTGTTTGCTCGTCTTTCGGGACGAGCATGGGACGATATATTACATAGCGTTCGCCCTGCAGGAAGGATACGCCTTCACTCTTTGATATGAAGAGGAGATCGTTTTCACTGATAAGTCCCTTTTCGCCCTTTACCTTGAACAATTCTCCCGCCGGGGAAACGGCCGGATCCCGAATAAAGCCGACCATGTCGATACCGGCATACATGTAGTAGGGCAATTCTTCCTGCGGCGTTGCTTCCACAGCCGTTACCGGCGGGACATCATCCCATGCGCGATGCAGCAACCGGATTTTCTGCCCCGGGTAGATCAGATGCGGGTTTTTAATCTGTTCGTTTTCCTTCCAGAGGTCCGGCCACTGCCAGGGGGTATCCGAGAATTTTTCGGAAAGGTCCCACAGGGTATCCCCTTTTTGGATAATGTAGTAATACCCCTCCTCGCTTTTTACGATATGATCTTCCACACCTTCCGCGAAAAGGCCGGCAGGAAACAGAAAGATTATGGTGGTTAACATCCAAAGACAAAGGAGACGATGATGTATTTTTATTCGCATTTAGGGCCTCTATCTTGTATCAGGTTGGCGTTTGAATGGTTCGCTTGGCTTTGGTTTACATACGTCACAGCTTCTAATAACTCGTTTTTTATAGGTTTGTCAAGCATTTGACACTTTTCAAAAAAAAACCTCCGCGCCGGATGGCACGGAGGTTTTGATAACAGCGAGATTGATTTGTGCGAATGGGGTACGGCTACATCATACCGCCCATGCCGCCCATACCGCCCATACCGCCCATACCGCCGCCCGGAGGCATCGGCATATCCGATTTTGGTTCCGGTTTTTCAGCGATCATGGCTTGGGTGGTCAGCATAATGGAAGCAACGCTGCCGGCGTTCTGAAGGGCGAACCGGGTAACCTTGGTGGGGTCGATGACACCGGCTTTGATCAGGTCCTCATATTTGTCCGTAGCAGCATTGTAGCCGATGGCGCCTTTTTCACGCTTGACTCTTTCAATAACGACGGAACCTTCAACACCGGCGTTGTTGGCAATCTGGCGCAGGGGTTCTTCAATGGCGCGCATAACAACCTTTACGCCCATTTTTTCAGACGCTTTGATCTTGATTTTTTCCAGCGCTTCGATGCAGCGAACCAGAGCGACACCGCCGCCCGGAACAATACCTTCTTCAACGGCGGCACGAGTTGCGTTAAGCGCATCTTCCACGCGGGCTTTCTTTTCTTTCATTTCGGTTTCGGTGGCGGCACCGACATTGATTACCGCCACACCGCCGATCAGCTTGGCCAGGCGTTCCTGCAGCTTTTCACGGTCGTAGTCGGAAGAGGTGTCGTCGATCTGGGCGCGAATCTGTTTTACGCGGCCTTCCAGGGCTTTTCGGGAACCGGCACCGTCTATGATGGTGGTGTTGTCTTTATCAATAGAGACGCGTTTGGCATTGCCCAGATCCTGTATCGTCAGGTTTTCCAGCTTGATGCCGAGGTCTTCGGAAACAACCTGTCCACCGGTAAGGATGGCGATGTCTTCCAGCATGGCCTTTCTTCTGTCGCCAAAGCCGGGGGCCTTAACGGCAGCCACATGCAGGGTACCGCGTAGTTTATTGACAACCAGGGTTGCCAGGGCCTCGCCATCCACATCTTCGGCGATAATCATCAGGGGTTTGCCCATTTTGGCGACCTGCTCGAGGATCGGCAGCAGGTCTTTCATGTTGCTGATTTTCTTTTCGTTGATCAGGATGCAGGGGTTTTCAAGGGAAACAACCATTTTCTCGGTGTCGGTGACGAAATACGGGGAGAGATATCCGCGGTCGAACTGCATACCTTCCACAACTTCCAGGGTGGTGTCCATGCTCTTGGCTTCTTCCACCGTGATAACGCCTTCCTTGCCGACCTTGTTCATGGCTTCGGCAATAATATTGCCGATGGTTTCATCGTTGTTGGCGGAGATGGTGCCGACCTGGGCAATCTCGCGTTGATCTTTGGTCGGCTTGCTCATACTGTGCAGTTCGGCTACGGCAACTTCCACCGCTTTGTCGATACCGCGTTTCAGGGCCATGGGGTCGTTGCCGGCGGCAACCAGTTTCTGACCTTCTTCGTAAATCGAACGGGCCAGTACGGTGGCCGTAGTGGTTCCGTCACCGGCCATGTCGCTGGTTTTGCTGGCCACTTCTTTAACCATCTGGGCGCCCATGTTTTCGAATTTGTCTTCCAACTCGATTTCCTTGGCAACCGTTACACCATCTTTGGTAACGGTCGGGGATCCCCAGGATTTGTCGATGATTACATTCCTGCCCTTGGGACCCAGTGTTACAACCACAGCATCAGCGAGAATTTTAACCCCGTTCAGCATGGCTTCCCGGGCTTTCATATCGTACTTGATAATTTTAGACATGGTATATTTCCTCCATTCAAATCTATTCGATTATTAAGGTGTCTTATTCGATTACGCCAAGAATGTCGTCTTCCCGCATGATCAGGTATTCTTCACCGTCGACTTTCACTTCCGTTCCGGAGTATTTCCCGAAAAGAACACGGTCTCCTTTTTTCAGTTCCATGGCCACCCGCTTACCGTCGTCTGCGACCTTCCCCTTGCCGACGGAAATAATCTTCCCTTCCGCCGGTTTTTCCTTGGCGGAATCGGGGATGATAATGCCCCCTTTGGTGGTTTTTTCTTCTTCGACTCTCTGAACTAAAACGCGGTCTTGTAATGGTCTCAGTTTCATGATTGACGCTCTCCTTTGTTTAATAATGAATAATTGTGAATAATTGCTGCGTAATGAAAACCCGGGAATGCCCCGGTTCGTCGATAATAAATCCCAATGTAAATTTCTCTTAAAATTAAAAAGGTGGTTCTATGAACGTATAAAGAAACAGCATATTTTGGAAAATAATAATCACGCATTCCTGTTTGTAAAGGGAGGCAATCTGATTTTTTATGCATCAAATCAGAGACCTCCGAATATCTCCGCATCTCTTCGGAAACCGCCGGTCTACTCGCTGGGGGGCGGTTTTTTTTCTGTTGTTTTTTTGATGGAATCCGGTTTGGGGGTGGTTGGTGACGCGTCTTTCGCGGGCGTCGGTTTATTGGCGTAGTCGGTTACGTACCATCCGGACCCT
>CAZKYZ010000417.1:0-3608 GCA_964557055.1 uncultured Desulfobacterales bacterium | reverse complement strand
CCTTCAGGCGGTCATCGAGGAATCCGAGCAGCCCCATCAGGGCTGCGGCCCAGCACACATAGATGCCCAGGTGTGTTCCCGCGACTTCAGTGCTGATAGATTCAGGTCGGGTTATCGTAACGTTAGCGAAATGGGCATAAACAAATGAACATATATATTGATGAATCCATTCATGAAGAACATGGGTGTTGATTCCCACAAAGAATTTAACAGAAATTTCTGATTAAATTCAACAAAGTAATTAATTTTCAGATTATTACGAACAAAAAAATTCTACAATAAAATAAGGATTTGCTTCGCTCAATCTATTTTTATGGGTTTTTTAAGGCATCAGAGGGTAAGCTTGAATAATATTGGAAGATGATGGGGGAAGCGGCATCATTGTGCCGCTTCCCTTGCAGCATTATTCAATGCTACCCACATCCGGCTATCCCTTATCGGGTTTCCTCCCCAGGATGTCCCGACTCCGTTTCACCAGACACCTTTTGATCACTTTGTTTTTTTCAGGTTAATATTAAAATTTCATGTCATCGGGTTGTTCCAGCGTCACCGATTTCATCGCGATCCGGTCGTAATCGGCATTTAATCTTTTTACGCTGGTATGCAGGATTTCCATCATCAGGTGTTCAAGTTGAGAAATAATTTGTTTTATGGTGTGTTCATATCGTTGTTTGTGGTCCTGATTCATTTTGATCTCCCTTTAAAAAATTTCAGTGGAAGCAATACGCACATGCTCCGCATTTACGGTGGCGGATTGATTATGTGCCGCAGCGATAAGGGCTCCCCTGGCCAGGTGATTGGCTTTTCTGAAAAGACCGCCGGAACCTTGATGAACACCAGTTACAGCCCCCGGGTCAAAAAGCATCCGGTCCACGCCGGCAATGGATAGATGATGCGTAAGATATTTTTCCATCCCCTTAAGGTCAACGCCTTCAAGATGGCTTTTGGCTACTACCCGCGAGGCCAGCGGCTGAGAAGACCGATATGTGAGTTTGTCGACAAGGCTGTTCTGCCCGGACAGAATCATGGGCAGCCAGGGTTTGGAGTCTTTTTCAAACTGACAGATGGTATGCAGCTCCGCAAAGACTTCAAGGCGCATCAAAGACGCTTCATCCACAATCAGCACGATTTTCATTTTTTTCTCGCGGACCAGATCCGTGATTTCTTTTTTAATTATTCTGACCATAATAGCCTTGGAGTTGCTTGAAAGATTAATAGCCAGCGCATCCACAAACTGTCTGTAAAACTCCATAATGGAACCGGAAGAAGCGGTAATATAAAGAGTCCGGTATTCGGATGGATGAAGTTTTTCCATGACATATCGGAGTGCCGTGGTTTTGCCGCTTCCCACCTCACCGGTGACAATACCGATGGCGCCTAAACGCAAGACATATTCAAACCGGTCTTTCACGTCGATCAATTCAGGGGTATTTAAAATTTCCTCTGCGCGGATACCGGCGTTGAACGGTTCCCTGTTAAAACCGAAAAATGTGCGATAATTATTCATTTTGATTCCTCCTGATAAAAAGAGTACCGCCTGTGTAAGTGGTCTGATGATGTTCGTTGATTTGCGGATTATTGTTTTTGTCCCGTTTAACCCGGCAATTGACATGAATATCAACCGGCCGGATTAGACCGAAGCTTTTCTGCTGATATGTAACTTCCACTTTTTCAAGTTCAGCGTCGTGATACAAAAGTTCAACCCGTTTACCGATCAGCGCCACGGGGCCTTCATATAATCTGCCGTTGAGCGTAATGGTGCGGTCTTTTCCAACTTTTCTGCGCGCCACTTTGCGAAAATAATCTTTCAGGTTGGCAGGTGCGTTTCGCATGCAATGCATCTGAGAAGTGAAGCGTTCAAAAGGGGTTTGCTCGGTAGCGCTGTGTTTTTTCTGGTTGTAATCGTCATTTATCCAGCGGTCCAGGGCCGTATTGAGGTCATTGAGGGTAGTTGCCGTAAAAGTTGAAAGAAATCTACCCCTTACGGTTTTAAACCACCTTTCTATTTTTCCCTTTCCCTGGGGCATATACGGCTTGGCGTGAATCAGGGCAATGGCCAGTGATGCCGTGATGTATTCCAGATGTTTGCTGCGAAAGGCCGCTCCGTTGTCTACGTAGAGTTTTCTGGGAAGACCGCGTCTTGCCAGGGCATTTTCAAATGCATCCAGATATGAAGCCAGTGTTTCTGACAGGTAAAATCTTGCATACACAATCAGCCGGCTGTGATCGTCTATGATGGCGATCAAATAAGTTTTGCGCATCTTGCCGCTCACATCGATTTTAGGGCCGTGCATCACATCGCTTTGCCATAAATCATTAGGGAGTTCGGCTTCAAACTTCCGGCGATCCACAGGTTGTGCGACCATGCCATGCATCAGACCTTCATGATGCAAAAACCGGTACACTGTGGTTTTGCTCAACCCGATGCCGGGTGTCACACGTTTCTGACGGATCATTTCATCAATAAGTCCGGGTACGGTAACCGCCGGCATTTGTACCCGCAACGCTACCAGAGCCGCGCATGTTTCTTGATCCATGGCACGACTTTTACCCTGGTCGGATCGATTTTTCGGGTACAAAGATTTCAAATCATTATTGCTGTTTTTGTAAAGACGAATCCATCGAAAAACAGTCCCTTTACCGATTCTGGTTTTTTCTGAAAAAGGGATTTGCCATTTTCGGGCGCACTTGTCTTGAATCAAACGTTTTTTTTGGGATCGACTCCATTGTGTCCCATTGACAAAATCGCTGATTACGGAAAATCGGAACACCGCTACCTGCATTTTTTCATCTTCAGTCATAGGTTACCTCCTTTTTTGGGTTTTTTCTGCCATATCCCTAAAAGAAGGCGTTGAAAATGACACTGTTCGGTAGGGTGGATAACTACTAAAAATAATTCCACATTAAAGTGATCGGCACACCGGGATCTGGCCCAATCCCAAAAGATAATCAAAACCGGCAACAATGCCCTTGCGCCACTTGTTTGTCAGGTAAGCCCTGATTCTTTTTAACAGCGCCCTGTGCCAATGGCATTGCCGGTTGCGGTCAATATCGTCAACCCATTTGCCGGACCAGACTTTAGATAAAATACTTGAACGGATTGCCGCTATCGGTGCCTGAAACCGTTTAAAATATCCTTCGGGACGCAGACGCATTATACATTTGCAGTCCGGACAGCGGTATCGCTTTAGCAGCAGGGGACAATTGTATCCGTCAAAACAGGCTGTAAAAAATCCGTGCCCCCAAACCCTGCAAGAGTTGCATCGAGGACAATGTTCCGGCTTTGGCCATGAATAATCCCGGCCAAAAAGAAAAATTTCGTTGAGAATAGCAGAAAAAAAGATTATCATATTTAAAGTCCTTGAGAGCCAGTTGCTGGTTCTTGTTTGTTGCAAAAAGGGCGGGGGTGTCGGCTAAAACATCCCGCCCTTTCCCCAAATAAAAAAAGCCTCCACGATAGAGGCTCATTTATTCTGATAATTCTTTCCCGCTTGTCAACTGAATCTGAAAATCTATTGGCATAGCTTGATTATTCTATGCGGAGATTAACAGATGGGATGGATGTGCGGGTAAATACGCTATAAACCCCAATACACGACCCAAATACA
>CAZKYZ010000416.1:0-3616 GCA_964557055.1 uncultured Desulfobacterales bacterium | reverse complement strand
GTTCTACTGGAATCCGTTCCGGTGGTTTCGGAGATTTTTCTTTAATCGGGGGGGATTCGGTTTCTATACCACTGGCCCTGGTGCCATTGGCGGAAGCGGGCGCCAGCGGGAGATTGGAATTAGTGGACGGTTTCCCGACTTCTTTTTTCTTGGTTGGGTCGGTTTCTTTTACGATGCGCAGAATGTTTTTTCTGTCGTGAACGGCAATGATGTTGCTGTAATGGCATGCCACCCGTTCTTTCTCTTCCCGGATGTCAGGACATTCGGCGATATTCCCGTTTCGAAAGAAAATGGTGTCGGCCGGCACCTCCGGAATGCCGGCACCCAAAAGACACAACAATAGTAAAAGTCCGGTAGGTTTCATCAACTTGGCTTGTTCGGGAAAAATTCAATTTCTACACGGCGGTTTTGCTGCCTGCCTTCGAGTGTATCGTTGGGTGCGATGTAGTCCACCGGCCCCAACCCCAGGGAAGTCATGCTGTCCGGTTCGGCCCCCTTGCCGATCAGGTAGGATTTTATGGCGCTGGCCCGGAAGCGGGAGACATTTTCATTGTATATCCGCGAGCCGGTGTTGTCCGTATAGCCCCTGATCTCGACCCGATACCCGGGATTTATCAACAAAAAAGAGCCAATTATATCCAGTACGGGGATGGCACTAGGGGGAATATCGTTAGAATCAGTGGCGAACGAGATGGTAACAATTTCCTGGGGGTCGATGGCATTGTCGCCTGTCGGGATTGCCTGTAAATCTTCCATCGGTGGAGAAGCGGTGTCAACCAGTACCGCCGTTGGCGGGGGGGTCTGTTTACCGGTTTGAGAAGGTTCACCGTCTTTTACTGCAGGTGGCGTCTTTGTTTCCTGGGTTTCCATGCCCGAGATTTTTTCGGCCAGATTTTCCTTTTCCTGTTGCAATGTTTCCTGGAATTTTTTTGGTGTCAGCTGGTCTGCTGACCATTTGGGGGCCTTTGCAGAATTGATGTTCAAATACAGAAAATAGCCCATAGCCCCCAGGAGAATGAACATTACCCCGATCATGAGTGACTTCATGGAAGAGAACGGGTCCACGGGCGGAGGACTGACTGCTGTTGGGTGGGGCGGCTCTTTCTCTGGTTCCCTGTTTTCGGGCTTATGGTTTGCAGGTGGAAGGGCTGTATCCGGGATTGCGGCGGGCGCCTCTACCACCGCCTGTTGCGGGCTGGTCGGAATTTCCAGATCCCGAGCACTCTCCTGCACAATTTCGAGATCGATTTTCTTGGCCCCTCTGGCGTAACCGGTTAGAAGGGCGTGATCGCAGAGTATGTTGATTAACCGGGGAATCCCCTTTGAAAAGGCGTAGATTTCGTCAATGGCAACGTTGGTGAACAGAAGCTGGTTGGCGCCGGCCACCTTGAGTCGATGCATGATAAATGCGAGTGTCTCATTTTTGTCCAACGGTTCGATATTGTAATTGAGTGCGATTCTCTGGCGCACGGCACGACACTCTTTTTTGGCGAGTATATCGTTGAACTCGCTTTGCCCCACAAAAAAAATATTGATCAGCTTGCTGTGATTCAGTTCGATATTGGACAGGAGCCGTATCTCTTCCAGCCGGTCCCGGCTCAGGCGCTGTGCTTCGTCAATGATCAACAGCACCTTCTGGTTGCTGGAGTAGGAGGCGTACAGGAAACTGCGGAGGCTGATCAAAAATTCCGTTTTGGTTGTAAAATCGTTGTTCATTCCAAAGCCATCGGCAAGGAAATGGAAAAAGTCGAGACTGTTGAGATCCGGGTCCGGGATTGTGGTGACGATCGTTTCGACCTGGACCAGGTCGACCAGATAATTGATCAGGAGGGTTTTGCCGACCCCAACTTCACCGGTCAGCAACAGGAAACCTTTATTATCCAAGATGCCATACTTGAGAGTGGCCAGAGCCTCTTTATGCTTTTCACCCAACCAGATGAATTCAGGGTCGACCGTTATCTGGAACGGTTTTTTCTTTAGGTTGTAGAATGACAGGTACATACAGTATTTGCCTGCGAATGTTGATTTTGTTTGGAGAATAAGCCGTAGAAAGGATGTCGGAACATCTTCATTTTATTTCTGATTGTAGACATCTTAATACTTAGAATGTATTGCTTAAGTATAAGAAGGTTGGATGTTGGTGTCAATTGAAAAGAAAACGGTGTACATTCCTGCAGGCGCCTCATCTGCAGAAAATAGCGACTTCTTGGTGTTGCCATGTGGGAGATAAATTACATATTTCTGGGTATTCTATTGCATAACAATGTGGAACTGCGATTACCCTGCCGCTTCTCAAAGAAGGCAATCCGCAATGGCGGCTTGCTATGGAAACAATCTGTTTTCAGCATGCACAGAGAACAATTCGGTACAAAAAATGCCCAAATATTACTACTCGGGTTTCGGTGGGTATGGGCAAGTAATATGTTAAAAAAATAGAAATTTTTGGCATAGATCTTGATTCTATATCTGAAACGATTCCATGCCGTGGGAGAGGCAGATCCAGGCTGCTGTATCAATGACTGCGAAAGCGGAAAAATATTGCTGATGAGAAATACGACTGGTTATAGTGGTGACAGGCGGTCTGGTATGGATAGACGGCGCTTCTCATATGATGAATGTCTCCCTGAAAGGAGAACGGGCCAGGAACGTAGAAGAGGACCGGACAGGCGGGCCCGAGAAAGAACACAAAACACATAACCTGCTGCGGGATCCAGGCAAGCCCTTTCACCAATTAGCCTAATCGGCATCCTTTCTCTAAATAGTTTTTCTCAGATATTCCGCAACATTTGGTCAGCGTAAGTGCAAATTTACGCATCTACCCTAACGTAACCCGGGAAGCGGGCAAAAGCAGACGGACATTTAATGTGTCGGTCTCCGTAACGAACTCACCTTTAGGAACAAGTTGACATTTACTCTCCAATCGCTCTATTTTCTATAAAACGCTTAAGGATGTATGCCCCTGTGCTCCGAGCGTGCAAACCCTTGATTGAGAAAGCGAGGCCGCATGCCACACCAGATGGGAAGTTTTAAAATCAATAATCGGATGATGCGCTACAGCTCTTTTATCCCAAAACTATTCAACATGTGCCTGTCCTACGGATTCGAGCCAGGCCGGATCATGCCGTCCCGCGCTTTCTGCTCCGACGAGAACCAAGGATTTCCCATAATTCTGATCGCCAAGCATTTTGGCGCGTTTCCCTTCAACCACGGACGGGTTGGCGGTATTGTTGCCGCCGGACGCCACGGTCCCCATGCCCACCATGGCGAGGATCTTGTGATTATCCAGGCCAGTCACGTCGGGTATGATGAGGATTCAAAACAATTTGGTGTCTATCGCCGCTTACAAATTGAAGGTCCGAATCTTAGCCACTCCTGTGGCAAAATTTGTGGCGTACTTGACTGGTATCTCAAAGAATACGAATTTGCCCAGAACAATGTCCTGCTTTTCAAAATCGACGGCCAAAAAATGGTCATCATTGACAATCAGCTTATTGATCCAGATCGTAAAGCCGGACTTTTCCTCAACCTGAACCATCTCATCGCCACGGATAATTATAAAAAACCCGGCCCCACTATTTATGTGTTCAGTACATCAAAAGCCTTTCGTGCGCACCCG
>CAZKYZ010000415.1:0-3634 GCA_964557055.1 uncultured Desulfobacterales bacterium | reverse complement strand
GCCCGGCTGGCTTTTGGGGCTTTGATTATCAAGGAACGGTTGGGGTAACCCGGAGATTGGCTGATCCGACTGAAAACCATTATTTTTCAGGGTTCAACTCCACAATGGCGGTGCCCGTTTCTGCGGCGGTATCCAGTACAGCGCTTTCAGGATCCCCTTGCCGCAATCCGGACAAGTGCCAAAATCGGGGGGCACAAATGGTTTTGGCTCTTGTTCATCAGCAGGTTTCTTCGCTTCGACAGGCTCACCCAAATCGTTTTGCAGTCGAGCCAATCGTTCCCGATAGCGCGGCGATAAAAACCCGTAGCTGCGCACCTTGTGAAAGCCCGTTGGTAAAACATGTTGCAGAAAGCGGCGGATGAACTCTTCCGGTTGTAGTTTGGAACTGCGGTATTGTTTTTTACGGCGATCCAGATAGCGGAACCGGATGTTGTCGTCATCACTGCCCAGAATCCTGGCGTTGGTGATCGCCACCCGATGCACATAGCGCCCCAGATACTCAAGAACCTTGTCCGCACCCTGAACAGCCGGCTTGGCGTACACCACCCAGTTGTGGTCCCAGACGGACTTCGGGATCTCGATATCCGTCAGCCGTCTTTTTGCCAGCTTCATGAACCGCGCCCGGAACATCACGGACAAAGCCCGTACCGGAACCAGGTATTTTGTCCGTGATGAGATCCAGCAGTCTGTTGCCGGATCGATGCCTCCAACCGGTACGATGCAGTGCAGATGCGGATGATACAGCATCGCCCGGGTCCAGGTATGCAATACCGCCAGCACGCCGATACGGCCTCCGACATAGTGCGGATCTTTTGCGAGATCCATAAGAGACGACACGGCCGATTGAAAAAGGACCGCGAACATCACCTTCTGATTGGAACGGACAATGCTCCTCAGTTCGCTCGGCAGGGTGAAAACCAGATGGAAATACACAACCGGCAGCAAGGTCCTGCGGTGAGCCTCGATCCATGAATCGGTGTTTTTCCACTGGCATTTGGGACAGAAACGGCTTTTGCACGAATGGTAGCGGTAATGGTGGCTGTGACATTCGAGGCACTCGCAGAGATGCCCGCCGAGCTGTCCTGTACGACAATCAGACAGATCCTGCAGGGCCTTGTGGTGGCTCGGCAGCATGCGCTCCCCGAAGCGTCTGTGATAGGCCTGGCCGTGACGCCTCAATATGGCGCCGATATCCTCGGCCATGACTACAGCTTGTCCATGACGTTGTTGAGAACCACCTTTAAGGTTGAGACTTGTCCCTGGGTCATGTGGGTGTAACGAATCGTAGTTGATTGGCTGCGATGTCCCAGAAGCTTCTGGATGACAGGAAGCTGGACCCCGTGTTCCAGTAGATGGGTGGCATACGAATGTCGCAATGTGTGGACTGAGGCATCCTTGCTCACTTCACTTTGACGCAGGGCCGATTTGAATGCTTTTTGCAGCGTTGCGTTGGAAAAATGCCTTTCGCTTCTGCTGGCAGGAAACAGCCACATTCCGTGTTGATGCTTTTGCATGTGGGCGCGAAGAAGCTGTAGCGTACGATCGGCGATGGGTACATCACGGTCCTTGCCGCCTTTGCCGTTATCCACCCGTAACAGCTGTCGGTCGCCATCAATGTCGGCGACCTTGAGATGGGTGCCTTCCGAAAGGCGCAGACCGCAACTGTATATGGTCACAAGTAGGGTTCGTGCCACCTTGTTTCTGATATGCTCCAAGATCTGGCGGATCTCTGGCAGGCTGAGCACAACGGGTAGCTTTTTGCGCCTTTTGGGACGAACCAGTCCAAAAATGTTCCATCGCCGCCCAAGGGTCTTCTGATAGAAAAACTTGATGCCGCACAGCTGGATGGTAATGGTACTTTTGGCGGCTTTTTTCTCTTCGATCAGGTGTAAAAAATACTTGCGAATATCTTCCTGGGATAGCTGGTCGGGGCGGCGGTTAAAATATTTGGAAAGCGATTTTACCGCAGAGATGTAACTCTCCTGGGTCCGTTCTGCATAGCCGTGTAGCTGCAGATCCTGAATCATGCGTTGCCGTAATGGTGTCATGGTATCCTCCTTTTGATTGTGGGTGAAATGTTCTCACCTGAAGGATACCAAAAACCGGCGATACAATAAAAAAAACAGTGGATTTGCCACTGCTTTAAAAAACTACCGCGAAGCGGTTTAGTTCAACATTATTATTGAGTGGAAATCTCGTAAGCAACAGAAAATCATTACAAATATTTACAGCGTATTTTAGTTTTCCATCAAGTAACTGATCAAAACATAATTCTCTTATGCATCATAACTTCCTGATAGGTCAAGAAAAATAAACATTTCTCCGATCACATTCCCTTTATAGATAAAAGCTATCGTACTCGATCACGCTCTTTTTAGTCTTACTATGTGGAAATCCTCTAAACAACGTCTTTTTGATACTTCTTCGGGATAATTTTTCGCACTGTGACCGTATCTGTCACACATTAATGTTAATTTAAACAATTCGCATTAATTTTGTTCGTTTGATTTGACGAACGCAGAAAAAAACCGTGTTTTCCAGGAGGTAATCAAAAATGAAAACATACCGAAATTATTTACTTTCCAAACATATCATTCCGGAGAAACAAATACCATATTATGTAAACTGGGTGACCAATTGCTTTTCATTTAATAAAAAATACCCAGATATGGATATTTCCGACAAGGATATTCGCTGTTATTTGAGCAAAATTGAAAAACAAAAAGAAGATTGGCAGGTAAAACAGGCACACGAGGCGATCAATCTTTATGGTTCTTCTCCCAATTCGTTGGGAGAAAGGGTTCAAGGGTTCAAGGGTTCAAGGGTTCAAGGGTTCAAGGATCCAAGGATCCAAGTGCTTTTTTTCAGGTACTTGAACCGAAGCAGCGAGCGCATCTCAAACTTTTAACGCTTTATAATTCCTGAGCAGAGAGTGCGGGCGTCTCGCTTTGTGTCACTTGACCCCCGGGCCCCTCGACCCCTCGAACCCTTTTTTTAGGTCATCTCTTTTGGAGAAGAACCTTTTTTTATACCTCTTCCGTTCCCAGAAAGGGCACCAGATGGAGTCGGTGGCTCTTGCGCAGCCGGTTCCACACTTTTGTAAGCAGCAGCCTGCTTTCACCGATGCCATATTTTTTCTCATCTGCAAATTGTTCAAAAAAACCCTGGGCAATAATAAGATCCGTTTCGTCCATGTTGGCGATGATGCTCTTTTCTTTTAAAGACAGGCCTTCTATAAATTCCAGGACATCTTCATCGGATACATCGTACGTCATTTTCCGGTTGATCATTTCGAGGCCGCCGATCAAGAGTCGGGTGCTCTCGCTAATGCCCGGGGAATCGGATTCATTCGGCCCGGTTACATAAAGCGTTTCGATACTGTTGGATTCCATCCAGGCGTGAATTTCATAAGGTGCATATTGAGTTGATGTTTCTTTGAGGTTCAGGTGCAAACTCGGTTTATGATGCTTTTCGGACAGGTCGCCAACCTTTTTTAGCTGGAAATTAAAGGAACCGATCGTCAAAATCAAGGTGCCATCCGAATCAAGGACCGGATCGATACTCACAGCATAGGCCATGCCTGCATGCCGGGCGACCTTCAATGCAGTGCGCTCCGTATCTGTCAGACCGGCAG
>CAZKYZ010000414.1:1265-3649 GCA_964557055.1 uncultured Desulfobacterales bacterium | reverse complement strand
TGTTGTCCAGGGTGATTACTTTCGGTGCCGAAATAATCTTGACATTACCCTCTGACTCATTGACCTGAAGGCGGGCATTCACGATAGAAAAGGGCGTCCCCACCGCTCGCACAAAGTTAAACCCGAGTTCGCCGGTATTAGAAGCCGGCAGATTGTCTGCAGAAAAATCCAGGGTGATATCCCCGCCAAACAATCCGGACGAAAAAGGCCCAAGTGTGACCTCCCCCCAATCAAAGCCTACCTCTCTGGTAAAATCACTGTTGGCTTCTACAATTCGGGCTTCGATGATGACCTGTGGCGTTACCTTGTCGATACTTGAAACAATATTCTTGATCAGTGCAATGTTGGCCACGGTGTCCGTAATAATCAGTTGGTTGTTGCGTTGATCGACACTGATGCTGCCGCGATCAGGCGTAATCATACCTTCAATATGGGGCAGTACTTCCGTTTGGGCGTTGGAATAATTCACGCTGATATATTCCGTTACCAGTGGTTCCAATGCCACTATTTGTTCCTGCTCTTTTTTTTCTTCTGCAATCCGGTCCCTTCTCGCTTTGGCTTCCTTTTGAATTGTCGCCAGTGTTGCGATACGCACAATGTCTCCCTCATAGATCCTACCCAGCTGATTCATTTTAAGCACCAGGTCCAGAACCTGGTCCCAGGGAACCGGCTTTTCGAGGGTAAGCGTTACTTTGCCGGTGACGTTTTTATCTATGGCAAAGTTCAGACCGCTGACTTCGCGGATAATGCGGAATACATTTTTAATATCGGTCTCATAGAAATCCAGAGCAATTTTTTCACCTGTATATTCGACAGCCTCATTATAAAGAACATCTGCACTTTCCTGATTGGTGCCACCCGAAGCCATGGTGCCTTCAGAGTCAACAGCCTCTGCCGTTAAGGTTTCTTCATCCTCCAGAACCTCCTCCGTCACTTTTTTCCAGTCCGCTAACGCTGCTTCCTCCAGTGGTTTTGGCGGTACACTGGAAGGGGCGACTGTTACCAGAAGAACATTGTCGTTCTGTTCCACATTAACGGAAACCACTTCACGAAGCTCAATAATCACTGCCGCTGTACCCCCCATGGCAGCGGTCTGAACGGGAAGAACCCTGTCCACAGCACTTTCAAACCGGGTCGTAATTAAGGGGCGTTTTCGATATTCAGGCAATTTTGTGTTGAAAAGTTCAATTTTTACCTTTTGCGGGTCAGCCTGGTCAAGGTTGTACTCTACGGGGAAGGTTGTTCCGATCAGAAGTGTCGACGTACCCGACTCTTCACTGGTAAAATCCAGGCGGTTCAACCAAGAACTTTTTGCACCTGCGGCATCTTTGACGACGACTGCAGTCTCGGGCTTGGCTGTTTCCACGGCCTGCGCTTGCTGCTCTTCGACCGGTTGCTGCTCCGCGGACTGTGCTGCCAGCGTGTCGCTGCCGGCGGAAATGACGATCTCCATGCCTGTTTCGGTGGTCTTGGCCGAAAAAGCAGACAGATATTCACTTTCCGTATCAAGTACCAGTCTCAGTTTGTCGGGATATCCATAGTACCGAACACCTCTAACCAATTTTGATTCTACAGCCACCATTTGCTCTTTGCTATGGGAGCTTTTTACTCCCTGGATATCCAACACGATCCTGGCCGGGTTATCAATGGTAAACGATTTGTAATCCTCGATCTTACCGTCGGCTACTACCAAAATTTTAATCCCGCCTTCAATCGTTTCCGTTTTTACATCTTGCAGTGTTGTGGCCATACCAACCGATGAAGAAGATGCAACCCCGACAAACTCCGGGGTTTCTTCCTGTACTGCAGCTATCCGTGAATTGGGAAAGGAAATCAGTATGCCGTTTCCTGCTCTGGATACGTCAAAAACCGTTTCCTGTTTCAGGGAAATCTCAATCCTGGCACCCTGGTCTGCTGTAGTACTTTCTGTTGTTTTCAGGGATTCGATCACACTGCTGGATTCGATAGCCTCGGTATCCAGATTATCCAACAGCAATTTGGTGTCTGGGAAATAAAATACAACACCGGGGCTGTTAGCAAGCCGGGTGGAAGTATAAGTAAGCAACTCCTCCCCTTGAACCGAGATTTGAATGCTCTCAGAATTCTCTGTGACGACAATGCCGGTGATTGTATTAAACCCCCCCTGATCTCCGGTTTGATTCTCAGCTAATGCACTCGCGGAAACCAATATTGTCGAAACAGCGATGCAGAATATCCAACAACAAATTTCTTTTATTTTTGCTCTTTTATTACTCATGCTAGAATTCCCCGGGAGGCTTTTGAAGTTGAAGTTCTCGTTGTTTTGTTTTTAATTTACCAAGTACGTCTATATACTTCTCGTCAACAAGAATGGTATCTTTCACGATTTTTACCACAGTACCCGC
>CAZKYZ010000414.1:0-1255 GCA_964557055.1 uncultured Desulfobacterales bacterium | reverse complement strand
ACATGCCCTCTTTAACAATGTATCCTTTGCCAGACGCTTCTTCCACTAGAGCCTTACTCCCGCTTTCAGCAAGAATGACGCCAGTCAGTTTCAGCTGGCTCAGGTCAACGCGTGTTAGCGGTGTGATGGGCACTACCGGCATTTGATCCTTTTCGCTTTTGTCTCCCGCTGTGGCAATCCTCGGCTCTTCCTGGAACAGCGGGGCGAAAGGATCAATCCTCCCCTCCGGCTGATACAACCCGTCTTTGCCGCCGGGCTGTACGCTTTTTTCATCCTTGGTGCGTGCTTCCAGCAAGCCGGGTGCCTCCTTCGGGGGGTTGCCGCTGCTACTGTCGCGTTGTTCTCTATTCCTGATTCTGGGGTGGCGACAGGCGTACCTTTATCTACCGCATCTTGGGCTGCCGTTTTTGCAGGCTCCTGCTGTTGCTGGGGAACGGCGATCTTCTGTCGAACGCCCTTCGCTTTGGCAGGTGCTTCCGGTTTGCCTTCACATCCGACAAAAAAGATAAAACCCAAACAGGTAAACCAGACCAGTAATTTTTTGTTAAAACGATATCTGTACATAGCTATTTCACTTTTTCTTTTTCTTTGTTGTGTCAGTGGGGGCGGGCGCGGGCTGAGCATTCTCCAGAAATTTATATGTGACCGCCGTACAACTCGTCTTTAGTTGACTCACGCTCTTGTTTGAACTTAGAACTGCAATTTTTATATTTATTAAATTTACGACGCGCTCTAGCCGGGAAATCCGATCAAAAAACATGGCAACCTGATGATAGGCTCCGGTAACTTCTATGGATACCGGAATTTCGGCAAAAAAGCCTTTAACGATCTCGGCCTCCGGTTTGAACAGAAGGAATTCCAGGCCGGAATCGTGCCCGGACTGCGCAATGCTGGCAAGCAGTGTCGGGATCTCATTCTTTTTGGGAAGGCGCTCTTGAACGATTTTCAGGTCTGCCTGCGCACGTTCATATTCGGCCTGGAACTGGGCCAGGTTTTTAGCCTGTCTTTTGGCCGTATCAATTTCTTTCTGCAGTTTCGCATAATCCTTGGAAAGATAATCAATGGTTTTTTTCTTGGGGAGATAGATAAAATAAATAAATAGCCCCAGGATTAAAACAAGGGTGGCTCCACAAATCAGAATCCTTTGGATTTTGGTAAGTTTTTCGACCTTATCAATAAACGGATCAAATGCTTTTGCAGATATTGGCTTCTTCATTATTTCGTAACCTTGTTGGTTGAATCCACAGTAACAGTT
>CAZKYZ010000413.1:0-3649 GCA_964557055.1 uncultured Desulfobacterales bacterium | reverse complement strand
ATGATGTGGGATCCCATGCTGAAGGGGTTTGCCGCTGCCGTTGTGGGAGGGATGACCTCGCTGCCGGGGGCCATATTCGGTGCTTATATCATCGGTATTATTGAGCATCTGTTTGGTGGGTACGTTTCCATCGAATTTAAATCGGTGGTCGCCTTTGTGGTGATCGTCCTGGTGCTCTGCATCAAGCCAAGCGGGCTGTTTGCCAGGCATTATGTGAAAAAGGTGTAGGCGTAATTGCCATGTCTTGCCCCGGAAGTAAGAGGTCCAGGGGGCTTAAATCGATATTCGATTCTCGGCTAAACCATTAACTGTAAAGGAGGGGGTCATGAGAAAGCAAGTGCTACTGGGGATCCTGTTAGGGATGGCGATGGTTTTCTGTTTCGGTACCGATGCTATGTGCGAGGAAGGTATTACTGACACGGAGATCCATATCGGCCAGTGGGGGCCTCAGACAGGCCCGGCGGCGGCGTGGGGGGCGGTAGCCCGTGGTACGGATGCCTATTTCAAGATGATTAACGACCAGGGCGGTATTCACGGCCGCAAGATCGTCCACCATTATTTCGATGATGGGTACAATCCGGCCAAAACCAAAGCCGGCGTCAAACAGCTCCAGGAAGAGGTTGGAATTTTTGCATGGGTTTCCGGTGTAGGGACGGCCACCGGGCTGGCGGTGAAAGAATACCTGATGGAACGCAAGATTCCCTGGATCGGCCCGTCAGCCGGATCCCGCCACTGGATCGATCCACCCAGTAAATACCTGTTTAACGTGTATCCCCTTTATCTGAACGACGCACAGGTGCTGAGCCGCTATGCAACGGAAGAGATGGGCCTGAAGCGGATCGCTATCTGCTATCAGAACGATGATTACGGCAAGCAGGGCCTGGAAGGCGCCCAGAAACAGCTTCGCAAGGAAGGTATGAAGCTGGTGGCGGAAGTGCCGGTATCCGTTGCCGACACGGACATGAAACCGCACATCATGAAACTGCGCCAGGCAGAAGCGGATGCTGTTCTGTTATTCGTCGGGCCGGGCCATGTAGCTCGTTTGATCGGGACCGGCAAGGCCATGCAGTTTGAACCGCAGTGGATGAGTACCACCACTTGCGCCGACTTCCCGCTGATGATGTACATCACCAAGGGCGCCTACCAGGGGGTTATCGCGGCCAGCTTCGGGATGGCTGATCCGGTGGTGGGTGAGATTGTGGATTTTTCCAATCCAACCATGCCGTTAATGCAGGAATATATTGAAAATGCGTTTAAAAAATATGCCGCGGAAAATGAACGGTGGGGGCTTACGTTTGCCGCCGGTATTGCTTTTGCCGAGCCGATGGTGGAAGCCATGAAACGTGCCGGCAGGGATCTCACCCGTGAACGCCTGGTGGCAGAGCTGGAAAAGCTGACAAATTTCAAGGGCATCAACGGCCTTATCAGCTATAAACCATTCGATCCCAAGGATCCAACCTGTCGTCTGGGCCAGTCCGAGGTCTATGTGGGTAAGTGTCTGGAAGGTGGTAAAATGGAAGTACTCACGGACTGGATAAAGACGGAATATATTCCACCGGGAGAGTAGCCCTAAATTCAGGTAAACCATCAGATAAACAATAAGTCAGACAATCGAGCCTGCCGGTCTCTGACCGGTGGGCTCGATAATGCTGCGGTTACTTGCAATCAGGAATTGTTGGATGACATTTTTTGAAATTGAAAATCTTGCGATTTCCTTCGGCGGTTTGAAAGCACTTGAAGGTATCCAATTCCAGGTAAAGCAGGGAGAAGTGTTCGCTATTATCGGGCCCAATGGTGCCGGCAAGACCACCCTGTTTAACCGTATCAACGGAATTTATTCTCCCAATGAAGGTAAAATCCTGTTCAAGGAAAAAAACATCCGGGGTAAAAAACCGGACGGGGTTGCCAAACTCGGAATTGCGCGAACCTTTCAGAACATTGAGCTTTTTAACAATCTCAACACCATGGAAAATATCATGCTGGGCCGTCACCTGTTCATGAAAACCGGTCTCCTTCGGGGGGCGTTCATGTGGGGGCGCCATTCCTTCAGCGGGCGCGAGGAAGCCAAAAACCGGCGCAAGGTGGAGGAGATAATTGATCTTCTCAATCTGCAGGCTGTCCGGGGAAAGCTGGTGGGGGGGCTTCCATACGGAACCCAGAAGCTGATCGAGCTGGGCAGGGCCCTGGCGCTGGAACCGGAGTTGCTGCTCCTGGACGAACCCTGCGCGGGAATGAATTCGGAAGAAAAGCAGGACATGATATTCTGGGTCAAGGACATCCAGGATGAGCTTGGTGTTACGATCCTGCTCATTGAGCACGACATGAACATGGTAATGGACATTTCGGACAGGATTCTGGCCATAAATTTCGGCCGCCCGATTACCGAGGGGACACCGCAGGAAGTCAAACAACACCCCGAAGTACTGAAGGCTTATCTGGGAGAGGACGACGGTGAGTGCACTGCTTGAAATCAAGAATATCGAAACCTATTATGACCTGATCTATGCCATTCGGGGTGTATCCCTGTCCGTGCAGGAGGGGAGTATTACGGCTATTTTGGGAAATAATGGGGCCGGGAAATCGACTATTTTAAAAACGGCGATGGGCCTTATCGAAGACCAGCCCGACAAGGGGGCCATCGAATTTATGGGCCGGCGCATCGATGGCATGGATACGGAAGAAATTGTGCGGATGGGGATTTCCCATGTTCCGGAAGGGCGGGAAGTGTTCGAAGAGTTGAGCGTGCGTGAAAATCTGCAGATGGGGGCCTATATCCGCACGGACAAAGACGGCATTCAAGCGGATATGAAGCGCATTTACAACTATTTCCCCATTTTGCGGGAAAGAAAAAACCAGTGGGCCGGCACCCTTTCGGGTGGGGAGCAGCAGATGCTGGCCATCGGACGTGCGCTCATGAGCCGTCCCAAACTGCTGTTTCTGGATGAGCCTTCCCTGGGTCTTTCGCCGATTCTGGTCAAGGAGATTTTTCAGATCATCCGCAACATCAATGCTGAAGGCGTGACCATCCTCCTGGTGGAACAGAATGCCAGGATGGCATTGAATGTTTCCGACGAAGGCCTGATCCTGGAGAACGGCCGTTTTGTGATGAAGGGTAAATCCTGCGACCTTATGAACGACAAGGATGTAAAAGAATTCTATATGGGCATCCGGTCGGAAGCATCCGTGAAAGGCTATCAGCGCTGGAAACGCAAGAAGGCCTGGCGCTGACCGATTAAAATAAAACCAAAATTTTGTACCGGCCTGGACAAACACAGGCGCGTTCAACTATCCGACGGGAATTATGACAGAGCTATCTACAACACCGGCTGTATTCCGGAACACTGTTGAAAAATATGGTGACCGCGTCGCCATGCGGCACAAGGCTTTCGGTCTGTGGCAGGACATTTCCTGGAACGACTACTACCAGATCGCCACCAGAATCGGCATGGCCCTTATTTCCATGGGACTGGAGCCCGGGCAGTGCGTGTCGATTATTGGAGACAACTGCCCGGAGTGGGTCACCATCGATATGGGTGTTCAATGCGCCGGCGGTGTTTCCGTCGGGATTTATGCCACCAATGCGGCTCCCCAGGTGGAGTATGTCGTAAACAATTCGGAATCTCAATTTTTCTTCGTGGAGAATGAAGAA
>CAZKYZ010000412.1:0-3675 GCA_964557055.1 uncultured Desulfobacterales bacterium | reverse complement strand
ATTTTCAGTTTTCTGGATTCCCCAACCCGTTCTATCTCTTTTTGCTGCAGAACACGAAGCAGTTTTACCTGTAAATAAGGCGTGATCTCCCCAATTTCATCCAAAAATATCGTGCCGCCGTCCGCCTGTTCAAATCGTCCTGTGCGGTCCCGATTGGCGCCGGTAAAAGCCCCTTTTACGTGACCGAAGAGCTCGCTTTCAAGCAGAGATTCTGAAAGCGCGCTACAGTTAACGATAACTATCGGTTTATCCCTACGGTCTCCGATCGAATGAATCGCGCCGGCCTCCAGTTCTTTCCCGGTGCCGCTTTCCCCCTGGATCAGTATGGTCGTATCGCTTGCTGCAGAGGCTTTGATAAACGTAAATACATTTTGCATGACCTGGCTTTTGGCGATAATACCGCCCAGGCGATTCAATTCTCCAAGGCGTCGCGTTGCCTTCTCCATTTTCAGTCGGGTATTTTTCAGCTCTGTCAAGTCAGTTACGGCTTCAATAATTCCGATGATTTCATCCTTACTGTTTTTAATCACCCGGGCATTCTTTGTTACGGAAAGGACATGCCCTTGCTTGTGCCTCAACAGACATTCTGTGGGTTCCACCTTTCCGTATTTTAAAATGCCACAATCATGCATGCCGGTTGGGCAGTCTTTATCAAAGCACTGACTGAAGTTTAGGATTTTACAGCTCTGCCCTCTTATTTCACCGAATGAGTAGCCGGTGATTTTTTCCATGGCCGGATTCCAGGCAATGATCGTACCATGCGTATCAAGGACAAAAATGCCATCACCAATGGCTTCAAGCAGTAACCTGACAAATTCATTGTTTTGTATTTCAAATTGGATAGCTTCCATGGAGGAATCCTTGTTATTGTTCACTTGTTGGTGGCGCCACCGGTGGCGCTACTTTTTATAAGTGCCACCATAAGTAACGGCCCCCTTCCTTGTCAATACTTTTTCTTTTCGTAAAACAACCCGGAGTGAACTTATTTATTGTTGTAATTACAATTGATTATAAAACAAGAAGGGTTTTGTCCAGGATATGGCATGATTGTTGATGTTACTCTTTATAACTCAGTTAAAAAATGCGCATTTGCTGGGAAAGAAAAAAGACACCACTAAAAAAGGAGAATGACAATGAGTAAATTAAATAAATACATGATGGTTCATAACACCCCGGATATTGATTGTAACGAAGTACAGGCTAACTGGAGGAAACTGGCAAAAGTTGAAGCGGGGACCTGGATAAGAACTTATTTCAACGAAGAAAAAGGTGTGCGCTATTGTATCTGGCTGGCGCCCAATGAAGAGGTTCTTAAAAATATCTTTACAGAAATCGGCATCAGCTGGGATTCCATTATGCAGGTTGAAGAAACCGTTCCCGACCTGTGGGGTGAAAAGTGGGATGAGCATCTCCGTGAAGATGCCGTGGCTGATACCCTGGGAACCTGATGCAGGGTATATGTAAAGTGCAGGCTAAACCCCACGGGGCCTGCACTTTACCCGCTTAATCTTTTTACAACAGACACCCTTAAACAAAAAAATAGGGGGGCAATATCATGTATAAGAAAATTTTGTTCGGTACCTGCCTGACCGAATACTGCGACCCCATCTTTAATTTTGCTCTCAACCTGGCCAGAGAGAACAACGCAAAACTATGGATCTACTACGGACTTGCCCATTATGAGCCCTGGTACGGAGAATTTGATTCTTATCATATCGATCGGGTAATGGACTGGCAGATCAAAAAGGCGCATGCATACCAGAAAGACTTTTGCAGCAGGCACCTGGAAGACTGTGCTACCTATACAACCCACATTGAAGTGGGCAATCCAGCTCAAAAAACTCTCGAATTCATCGATGATAAAAAGATCGATATGGTGGTGATGTGCCGGACAGGAAAAACCGGCGATTTTGATATGGGAAATGTTGCTCAAAAAGTCGCCATTAAATCTCCCGTCCCGGTTGCCATTGCCCCGAGTTCGAATTATAGCAAGGAATAAATTCACTATGTATCGCTACCTATTCGGCCCCGTGCCTTCCCGACGACTGGGGATTTCTCTGGGAATCGACCTGGTGCCGATGAAAACCTGTACGCTGAACTGTATTTACTGTGAATGCGGCCGGACGACCGATCTTACCCTGGATCGAAAAGAATATGTGCCGCTTGATACAGTCAAAGCGGAGTACCTTCATTATCTTGCACACCACCCGGGGCCGGATTATGTCACCTTTTCAGGTTCCGGTGAACCCACGTTGAACCGGGGCGTCGGAGAAATTATCCGATTTGTTCAGACACGCAAACCACTGGTGCCGGTAGCTGTGCTGACCAACGGCACGCTTCTGTTTGACCGGCGGGTTCGCAGTGAACTCAAAGAGGCCTCGGTGGTCATTCCCTCCCTTGATGCCGCCACCGAGAGGGTGTTTCGCAAAATCAACCGCCCCCACCCGAGCCTGACCGCGGACACAGTGATCGACGGGCTGGTCCGCTTTCGCAAAGAATACCACGGCCAACTGTGGCTGGAAGTGTTCATTCTGCCAGGGTTGAATGATACCGCCGCAGAGCTGACCGCTTTAAAAGAGGCCATAGAGAGAATTGCACCCGACCGGATACAATTGAACACACTGGACAGGCCCGGTACGGTAAATGATATCCGGGCGGCTGACAGGACCGAACTTGTGCGGGTGCTGGATTTCTGGGATCTGAAAAACGCCGAAATTATTGCCAGCGCACCGGGGCGCAAGCAACTGGCTTCCTACCGTGAAGATGCGGAATCCGCCATTTTGGAAACCATTGCCAGGCGACCGTGCACGCTGGAGGATCTGACCCAAATAGTCGGCCTGCATGCCAACGAAGTGAATAAATATCTGGATGTCATGGAGGCCGACAACAAGATCGCAGTTGTGAAGCAGGACCGGGGTTTCTTTTATCGCCTAAAATAAAGCGTAACTACTCAGGTAGATAGGCTGAAGACAGTTAGAGGAAAACGCATAATGGAATTCTTAGCGGTTATTAAACACGCATTGATAATCACCTTTTTCGTATTCGTGATGATGGTCCTGGTGGATGTTATCGACACGACCGGAAAACGGTGGCTTTCGCGCATGCTGCAAGGCGGGCAGTGGCGCCAGTATACGCTGGCTTCTTTTTTGGGTTCTACCCCGGGTTGCCTGGGCGCTTTCATGAACGTGAGCCTGTATGTGCACGGCCTGCTCAGCTTCGGCGCCATTGTCGGCGGCATGATTGCCACCTCCGGCGATGAGGCCTTCGTGATGCTGGTGCAGTTTCCCGGTACAGCGCTCGCCCTTTTCGGGTTGCTTTTTCTGGCGGGGATTATTTTTGGCTGGATCAGCGACAAACTAGTACCTGTTCTCGGGATTACCCCCTGTGAGGCATGCTCGGATTTATATTGCGAAGACTGCGCGCTAGATCGGGCCGACGATAAGCGCAACGGTGCCGGCTTGTATATTGCAAACGTCAGAAAAAATTTGCAGACGCTCTCCTTTACACGATTTTTGCTGATGGCACTGATAGGCGGTTTTTTAGTCCTGGTGATTGCCGGTATTTTAGGGCCGCCCGACTGGAACTGGAAAAGGGTGACATTTTCAGGGCTGTCTAATTTTGTACTTTACATTGCCCTGGTTGTATCCGACCACTATCTGCAGGATCATATCTGGG
>CAZKYZ010000411.1:0-3679 GCA_964557055.1 uncultured Desulfobacterales bacterium | reverse complement strand
TTCCGATTCCCCCCACACAGATTACAACTATCGGTATTATATATATTATCAAAGAACGGTTCTCTGCTTCATCACTCTGGGACCCCCAAGTGATGGCACTTGATATTGTCCAGACTGTGGGTGTCAATACCAAGTGATACGATGTCATCCTGAACTTAGCGACAACAGGACCATTATATACTGTCAGGTGTTCATCATAGGTGCAGGACGTTACTTACCAATGGCCGCATGATATTCCTGCAGCGACCTCACCTTGGGCTGCCCTTCCCTTCTGGCGCGGATTCCCTTGGCAGCCGCAATGGCGGCCGCCGTGGTGGTGATATAGGGAATTTTGTCTTTAATGGCCGCCCGGCGGATATCGGAATTGTCCATGGAGCTGGTTCTCCCGCTGGGCGTATTCACCAGCAGATCGACTTCACCGGATTTTATGGCATCAATAAGATTCGGCCTTCCAAAACCGAGTTTCCCGGTCTGGATGGTCTCTATTCCATTATCCAGCAAAAACTGGTGGGTCCCTTTGGTGGTCATTATCCGGAACCCCAATTCCCGGAACAGCCGCACCGGTTCCAACGAACCCGGTTTGTCCCGGTCGGCGATGGTGAAAAGTACGGTGCCGTCCAGGGGCAGCGTGGTCTGGGTGGCTTCCTGGGCCTTGAAAAAGGCACGCCCATAGGAGTGGGATAGACCCAGTACTTCCCCTGTGGAGCGCATTTCCGGGCCTAGCACCGGGTCCACTTCGTGGTACATATTGAAGGGAAAAACCGCCTCTTTAATCCCGTAGTGGGGAATGCTTTGTTCCTTGAGATTCAGCTCTGCCAGGGGAGTTCCCAACACCACGCGAGTGGCCAGGCTGGCCATGGAGATATTGCACACTTTCGATACGATGGGTACCGTGCGGGATGCCCGTGGATTGGCCTCGAGGACATAGACCGTATTCTCGAAAATGGCGTACTGAATGTTCATCAATCCGACGACATTGAGGGCAATAGCGATTTTTCGCGTATACTCCTTGATGGTTTCTATATGCTTGGGGGCGATGGAAACCGGTGGGATCACACAGGCCGAATCTCCGGAGTGAATGCCGGCCAGTTCAATATGTTCCATCACCGCCGGGACAAAGGCGTCGGTACCGTCCGCAATGGCGTCGGCTTCGGCTTCGATGGCATTGTCCAGGAAACGATCGATGAGGATCGGCCGCTCCGGCGACAGTTCCACGGCGGCACTCACATACTCCGTGAGCATGTCCTCGTCCTGAACCACCTTCATCCCCCGACCGCCCAGAACGTAGGAAGGCCGGACCATGAGAGGATACCCGATTTTCTGGGCGACACTTCGGGCTTCTTCCATGTTGGCGGCCATCCCTGATTCCGGCTGCGGAATCCCGAGTTCGCGCATGATCATGCGAAACCGGTCCCTGTCCTCAGCCAGATCGATGGTGTCCGGTGATGTCCCCAGGATATTGACCCCTTCCGCAGCCAGTTCGGCGGCGATGTTCAAGGGGGTTTGTCCTCCGAACTGAACGATCATTCCTTCGGGTTTCTCTTTTTCGTAAATACTGAGAACATCTTCCACCGTAAGGGGCTCGAAATAGAGTTTGTCCGAAGTGTCGTAATCCGTAGAAACAGTCTCTGGATTGCAGTTGACCATAATGGACTCGAAACCGGCATCCCGGATGGTAAACGCGGCATGGACACAACAATAATCAAATTCAATCCCCTGGCCGATGCGATTAGGTCCTCCGCCGAGTACCATGATTTTTTTGCGATTGCTTACCGCAACCCGGTCTTCGGCGTTGTAGGTGGAGTAATAGTAGGCCGCATCCTCAACCCCGCTGACCGGCACAGGCTCCCACCTTTCATGATAACCAAGAGAAATCCGTTTCTCACGGATGGCTTTTTCAGGCACATCCAGGATCCGGGCCAGATAGCGGTCCGCAAACCCGTCCTGTTTAGCGTTTTTGAGCAGTTCATCCGGCGGCAGGGAGCTTTTGTGCTTCAAGATTTCTTCCTCAAGGGTAACCAGTTCCTGCATCTGTTGTATAAACCACTTCTTGATGTAGGTCAGTTTTGAAAGTTCTTCAACGCTTGCTCCTTTGCGAAGGGCTTCATACATGATGAACTGCCGTTCACTGCTTGCCATCTGAAGCTTTTCCATTAATTTTTTCAGGGGTTGCTCATGGAAATCTTTGGCGAATCCGAGCCCGTAGCGGTTGATTTCAAGGCTGCGAATGGCTTTTTGAAAAGCTTCTTTGTAGTTTTTGCCGATACTCATAACCTCACCCACCGCCCGCATCTGGGTCCCGAGGATGTCCGGCAGGTCCTTGAATTTTTCAAAAGCCCAGCGGGCGAACTTTACGACCACGTAGTCACCACTGGGGGTATATTTCTCCAGCGTGCCGTCCCGCCAATAAGGAATTTCGTCCAGGGTGAGACCGCCGGCCAGCAGGGAAGAAACCCGAGCGATGGGAAATCCGGTGGCCTTGGAAGCCAGGGCCGACGAACGCGAGGTCCGCGGATTGATTTCAATAACCACCACCCTGCCCGTCTCGGGATCATGCGCAAACTGTATATTGGTACCGCCGATAACCCCAATGGCTTCAACGATGGCATACGAATACGACTGCAGCCGCTGCTGAAGGGCCGGATCAATGGTAAGCATGGGTGCCGTACAAAAACTATCGCCGGTGTGCACCCCCATGGCATCCACATTTTCGATGAAACAGACTGTGATGATCTGGTTTTTGGCATCCCTGACGACTTCCAGCTCCAGCTCTTCCCACCCCAGTACGGACTCTTCCACCAGCACCTGGTTCACCCGGCTGGCGGTCAGTCCCCGGGAAGCCACCACACGCAATTCTTCCACATTATAGACCATTCCACCGCCGGTCCCGCCCATGGTGTAGGCCGGACGAATGACAACGGGGTATCCCAGTTCCGCAGCGGTTTTTTCCGCGTCTTCTGCCGTTGTGACGACATGGCCTACGGGCATCTCGATCCCCAAACGATCCATGGTCTGCTTGAAGGCCATGCGGTCCTCACCGCGTTCGATGGCATCTATGTTGACACCGATGATCTTCACGCCGTATTCTTCCAGTACACCGGCCTGGTGAAGTTCGGATGACAAGTTCAACCCCGACTGCCCGCCAAGATTTGGCAGCAGGGCATCCGGGCGTTCCTTGGCGATTATTTCGGTGATTATCTTCACGTTCAATGGTTCGATGTAGGTTGCGTCGGCAGTGCCCGGGTCGGTCATGATGGTGGCCGGGTTGGAATTGACCAATACCACCTCGTAGCCAAGAGACCGCAACGCTTTGCATGCCTGGGTTCCCGAGTAGTCAAACTCGCAGGCCTGGCCGATAACGATGGGACCGGATCCAATAATCAGTACTTTGTGAATGTCGTCGCGTCTGGGCATGTAATCTCCTCGAATTGAAGTTGGCTGGTGCAGGCAAATTTGTAAAACAGCAGGCGGCCTGCTCAGCGAATATAGGCTGCAAAACATTTTAGTTTGACTAAATATATTTTTCTAAAGTAAGTCATAGTTAATGTCAACAACTGTGGATCGGAATTATCTTCTATTCATTATACGGTAACGGCGGAGAGTAAATATGGGTGGACTGTTTGGGGTGGTTTCCAAATCGGATTGTGTCCGGGATATCTTTTACGGCACGGATTATCAT
>CAZKYZ010000410.1:0-3712 GCA_964557055.1 uncultured Desulfobacterales bacterium | reverse complement strand
CAAGGGCGATAATTTTAGCATTTTTTTAATACCATTTCCGAATGTAGAATCCCTTGGAGCCGATTAGCCGGATGCCCGGCCTGCAATTTTTCCTGCGGCCGGACGATGCTTCGCTGCCGTATACAGGGGGCATCAGTTTTTAAGCTTTTTATAATAGCCTTCTTTATAACGGTAGTCAAAAACAGATTTGATGTCAAAACGAAATAAAAGGTTGTCTTTTTGAAGTCAGGTGATTAAAATCCGCCACCGATCGGCGGGTTTCCGGACCATCCGCACGATCAGCCGAATTCTGCATCGTGGAACGGGATGCGGGCACTCCGGTAGCAGAAAGGCGCAAATTATGCGGCACGCTCCGGACAACAAGGAATCGTGCCGACCGGGTCGGATGCCGATACAGGAGAGTGCGAACAGGGCATGCTTTGGAATTTAGTTACCCTTAAAATAATTTTTTGAATACTGGTGGAGGAAAGACGAATGGACTGGCTGACAAGAGTGGTGATGTCATCAATCGGCAAAAAGTATTTGATGGCATTGACGGGTCTGGGATTTATCGGGTTTTTGTGCGGTCACCTGGCAGGCAACCTGACGATGTACAAAAGCAGGGAAGCGTTTATTTCCTATGCCGAACACCTGCATGCCCTGGGCCCCCTGATCACGGCGGCGGAAATCGGCCTGCTGTCTTTTGCGGTTGTCCATGTGCTGACGGGCCTGACCCTGTTCTACCAGAACTTTCGCTCGCGCCCGGAGCGGTATTGTGTCAACAAAAGCGCCGGAGGGCGGACGATCGGCTCCCGGACGATGCCGTATACCGGTTTTCTGGTGCTGATCTTTGTCGTCATCCACCTGCTGAATTTTCATTTTGTGGACAAAACCAACACCACTATTTTTCATATCGTTGCCGCAACGTTTGAGAACACGGCGTCGGTTCTGTTCTATGTTTTTTCCATGGCGGTAGTGGCGATCCATGTAAGTCATGGGCTGTGGAGCTCTTTTCAGACACTGGGTGCCAACCATCCGAAATATATGCCGGGAGTCATGATTCTTAGTGTCGTATTTGCCGTGGTCGTTGGTGTGGGGTTTGGATTCCTGCCCATATATGTCACCATGATGGGGTGATGGGGCTGGAACGGCATCTGAACGGAATATAAACGAGCGATCTTACGAACGTGGCGCGGATTGTTCGATCGATGGAGAAGGAGATGGAAAATGGTATTGGATGCAAAAATACCCGGGGGAGCATTACAGGATAAATGGGACCGCCACCAGTTTGAGTTGAAGCTGGTAAACCCGGCCAACAAGCGCAAATTTGAGATTATCGTGGTGGGTACCGGCCTTGCCGGCGGCGCCGCTGCCGCTTCCCTGGCGGAACTCGGGTATGAGGTCAAAAATTTCTGCATACAGGACAGCCCCCGACGGGCTCACAGTATCGCCGCCCAGGGCGGCATTAACGCTGCGAAAAATTATCAGAATGACGGAGACAGCGTCTGGCGTCTGTTTTATGATACTGTCAAAGGGGGTGATTTCCGATCCCGCGAAGCCAATGTATACCGCCTGGCCCAGTTGAGCCGCAACATTATCGATCAGTGTGTGGCCCAGGGCGTACCGTTTGCCAGGGATTACGGCGGGCTGCTGGCCAACCGGAGTTTCGGCGGCGCCCAGGTGTCGCGGACATTTTATGCCCGCGGCCAGACGGGACAACAGCTTCTGCTCGGTGCCTACAGCGCCCTTTCCCGCCAGATCGCCGCCGGGAAAGTGTCCATGTATGTCCGCAGGGAGATGCTCGATCTCGTGCTCGTCAACGGAAAGGCAAAAGGCATTATCGTCCGCAACACGGTGACGGGCGAACTGGAGCGCCACGCTGCAGATGCCGTGGTGCTCTGCACCGGCGGCTACAGCAATGTCTTTTTTCTATCCACCAACGCCATGGCCTCCAATGTCACCGCGGCTTACCGATGCTACAAACGGGGGGCCTTTTTTGCCAACCCCTGTTTCACCCAGATCCATCCGACCTGTATCCCGGTGCACGGCAGCTTCCAATCCAAATTGACCTTGATGAGTGAAAGCCTGCGAAACGACGGGCGGGTTTGGGTGCCCAAGAATCCGGGAGACAAACGGCCACCCAAAGATATTCCGGAGCGTGAACGCTTTTACTATCTGGAGGAAAAATACCCCAGTTTCGGGAACCTGGTTCCCAGGGACGTGGCCTCCCGCAACGCCAAAGAACAGTGTGATGAGGGCCGCGGCGTCGGCAGTACGGAATTAGCGGTTTATCTCGACTTCGAAGATGCCATCAAACGGGACGGCAAGGACGTTATCGAAGCCAAATACGGGAACCTCTTCCAGATGTACGAAAAAATTACCGCCCAGAATCCCTACCAGACACCCATGATGATCTATCCGGCCGTTCACTACACCATGGGTGGTTTGTGGGTGGATTACAACCTGATGAGCACCATTGACGGGCTGTTTGTCATGGGTGAGGCCAACTTCTCCGATCACGGCGCCAACCGGCTGGGAGCCAGCGCCTTGATGCAGGGCCTGGCCGACGGATATTTTATTATTCCGTATACCATCGGCGGGTACCTGGCCGGCAACAGCCAGGAAAATATTTCAACGGACCATCCGGCTTTTGTGGATGCCGAAAACCAGGTAAACGAGAAACTGCAGCGGCTTGTCTCCATCCAGGGAAAACGCACTGTGGATGATTTTCACAAGCAACTCGGATTGATCATGTGGGACTACTGCGGTATGGCCCGAAATGATGCAGGCCTTGCCAAGGCCAAGGAAATGATTGCCGATCTGCGGGCCGAATTCTGGGAAAACGTGCTGGTGCCCGGGGAATCCCATGATTTCAACCAGAGCCTGGAGCGTGCCGGCCGGGTTGCCGATTTTCTGGAATTCGGCGAGCTTATGGTTACCGATGCGCTGGATCGGAGTGAATCCTGCGGCGGTCATTTTAATGAGGATTATCAGACCGAGGAGCACGAAGCCCTTCGGGACGATGAAAATTTCTGTCATGTGTCGGCCTGGGAATACAAGGGCAGGGGAATGGCACCCGCCTTTCACAAGGAACCGTTGACTTTCGAGAACGTCAAATTATCGCAGAGGAGCTACAAGTGAACAAGACAATCAATCTGACATTGAAGGTATGGCGTCAACATGCCGGTCAGAAAGGTCGGCTGGAGACATACCAGGCGCGTGACATTTCAACGGATTCTTCTTTTCTGGAAATGCTGGATATTGTTAATGAGCAGCTGACCCTTGGGGGCCAGGAGCCGATCGCCTTTGACAGCGACTGCCGCGAGGGTATTTGCGGACAATGTGGCTGTGCGGTTAACGGAAGGCCCCACGGACCTGAAAAAGGAACGACCCTGTGCCAGCTCCACATGCGTCATTTTTCAGACGGAGACACGGTTGTCGTCGAACCGTTCCGTGCCCGGGCTTTCAAGGTGTTGCGGGATCTGGTCATTGACCGGGGGGCTCTGGACAAGATCATCCAGGCCGGCGGCTATGTGTCGGTAAATACCGGGGGTGCGCAGGATGCCAATGCCATTCTTGTTCCCAAGGAAAATGCGGATCTGGCCATGGACGCCGCAGCCTGTATCGGTTGCGGTGCCTGTGTGGCTTCCTGCCCCAACGCTTCGGCGATGCTTTTTACAGGTGCCAAGGTGTCCCAGCTTGCGCTGCTGCCGCAGGGTAAACCGGAAGCAGC
>CAZKYZ010000409.1:0-3721 GCA_964557055.1 uncultured Desulfobacterales bacterium | reverse complement strand
TCCAAAATTTTGACAAAACGCTTTCGGTCCTCAACATTCAGAAAAATGCTAAGATCCAGGGGGGTCCGCCCCAGTGCATCTTCCCGGCTATAACCGGAAAGGCGACAGAAGGCATTGTTCACTTCCAGATATTGACCGTCCTCCATCTTGTTGATGGTGATGGAATCCGGTACATTATCGATAATCCGCCGATAACGTTCTTCGCTTTCCCGCAGGTCTTGTTCTATTTTTTTCCGACTGGCAATATCCCGGATCAGGTTTTCATTGGTTTCGCGTAAATCTTTTGTTTGCGATGCCACCCGCCCTTCCAGTTCCCGGTTGGCTTCCTGCAGGCGTTCATAGGTCTGAGCAAGTTTATTTCGTATTTCATTATAGGTGTGAAGAACAATTCCGAGTTCGTCGTTGGACTCGACATTAATATCCGAATGAAATTCATCCCCTTTCATTGACGTGATCAGCCGTTCCAGCGGCAGCAGAATTACTTTTTTAAATCGATATCGGAACAGGATCAACAAAATCAGCAAGGTTACCAGTGTGAAAGAGGAAACCATTATCCAGATGATCATTTGAGCATGGAGAATTGTGGACATGTCCCGAACCATTAAAACCACGAAATTTTCCCCGCTTTTGCCCGGCAACAAAATCGGCTCATAAAAAACCCGACAGTTCGATCCATTGATGGCGACATCGTTTGCATACCCACTTTTACCGGAAAGGGCCTCCTGAATGGTAGCAGACATGACCGGATCCCAGTCCAACACCTTTTTTCTGGTCTGGTGATATCCGCCTTTATCCTGAACGGACCGGCCGGATTCATCTTTTACCAGAACGTTACGGCTCAGCTCTTTAATATTGTACATTTCCCTGAGGATGTCTTTGTCGGGATGAGCGATAATAACGCCTTCCTTATCGACAACCATGGCCACCAGATCCCCCGTCCCGAGGTATGCATCAACAAGATCCTGAAGTTTCTCAAAATTAATATCCGTCCCCATAACACCGACACAGATGCCGTTGTGGGTGATGGGGTGGAAAGCTGAGGCCACCGGTTTATCGCCGGTCATGGAAAAGTAGGATTTGGACAGAAACGGTTTATGGTTCTGGTTCCGAATAAATTTTTTAAACCACCATCGATCCCCACGGTGCCCTAGCGGTCCGTAACTTCTGGCCACTTGATCTCCATGGATATCCTGTACGAAAAAAAGTTCGACAAAATCGTACGTTTCCTGGAAATCAGCCAACAGGGGAAATCCGCTGTTTTGACTGCTTTCCATGCTCTCATACCGGGATACCCGCTCATTCCAGTCCTTGTCGGCCGATATGGTCTGTTTGACGATTTCGGGATTAATCGACACCTGGTAGTTAATACTGAAGGCAAAATCAACAAACCCCTCCACAGCCGCGGCCAGTCCCTTCAAATGGAGAATATCTTTTTCAATGGTCTCCTGATGGAATCGCCGCATCAAAAAGCCGGTGACGATAACCGACGAACTGATGACAGAGATGGAAACGGAAAGGATCAGGAGCCAATAAAATTTGTGAACGATCTTGGTTTTCATAATTTTCAAGGTGTATGAATAACACTCCCTTTCGTCAACAATATTTTTCCATCATTTCACTTTAAACCTTGTATCATCGCATCTCTTTTGGAGAATGATTCAACATTGCAACTGTCCTTTACCGTGTTGTCTATACTACCGCAGGGATTATTATCTTGACCCCGATATCAATCGTTCTTATGATGTTGGCATGTATGACAATACGCAACGTTTGGGAGTAACCATGCGAACGGACAAAAACATTACTTTCGACACCCTGCTGCTGGTAGCGGCTGTTTGCCTGGTGGCAGGCTTCATCGGTGGCGTTGCCTATGGCATATTTTATGCGTCCAAATCTGTCTCGCCCGGTAGTGAGCCATCGGAACAAAACACGGCTGCCCTGGCCGGTGAAATCGTGTCTATGCAAAAAGCCGTCAAAGAAAACCCCAACGACCCGGATGGATGGATCCTTCTTGGAAACGCTTATTTCGACGCGGACCGCCATCTGGAAGCAATCGACGCATATAAAACGGCTCTGGCGCTGGATCCCCACAATGCCAATGTCTGGACGGATTTAGGAGTTATGTACCGGCGGTCCGATCAACCGGAGAAAGCCATAGAAGCGTTTGACAGTGCCATTGCCGCGGACCCCACGCATGAGGTTTCCCGTTTTAACAAGGGGATCGTCCTGATGCACGACCTCAATGACAAAGAAAATGCCGTAAAAACCTGGAATGCTCTGCTGCTGATAAATCCGGCAGCCACGGCACCGGGTGGAATGCCCATTACGGAATTGGTCCGCCAGATAGAAATGCAACCATCTGAAAAATAAACCCTGTAATTTCGTAATACTGTTTTTCCTGATCTTCCATTGGAGGATGGACACTAACGATCTGTATTCTTGCTTTTTTACAATTAGTTTTGCCTTGCCAATGCTTCCATAAGCCGGTAGACTATTGGCCGGCGTTTTTCGTCAGCAGCAGAGCTAAATACGGTTTGGCGAATATACTCATGAGGACGTATTTCTATGCTCCCGACATTTACTGTCTATCGTAACATACTTATATGTATAATATTTTCCCTGATCGCCCCTGTCGGCCATGCCCTTGCTGCGTCCGCGCCCGGGACGGATCCCCACGTGCTGGTTACCGTCAACGGATTTCCCTTAACAGAGGTGGATTTCGATCGCGAACTTACGATGAACCGGCAGAAAATTCCACTTAAACTATCGACTTACCAAAATTCTGAGATGGAAACGACGAGACAGGAAATTCTGGATCGACTGATCAATTTTGAACTGCTGTATCAGAAAAGTCAGCAGAAAGGCATTGTCGTCAGCCAATCTGAAGTTGATCAATATTTACGTGAGCTAAAATCCCAATTTAAAGAACAATCCAAGTATGCCCAGTATTTGGACGGCATGAAGTTTAGCGAAGCCTCCGCTCGCGAATATACACACCGGGAACTTTCCGTTAACCGGTTTATCAATACCATCGAGACCGAAATTCTTCCCGTTGGCGAAGATGAAAAAAAACAGTACTACGACAACCATCACCAACGTTTTCGAGAACCCGAGCAGATCCGGATCAATCATATTGTCCTCCGGATGAGCCAAACAGCGACTGAGCAGGAACAGATCGAAGCCATTGAGAAACTGAGCAACATTCGGGATCAAGTGGAAAAAAAAGAAGCTTCATTCGCCGAACTCGCCAGAACGCTGTCCGAAGATGTCACGGCTGAAAACGGCGGTGAACTTGGTTATTTCAAGCGCGGCCAGTTGATTAAACCATTTGAAGACGCCGCTTTTTCTTTGGAGGTCGGAGAAATCAGTGGCGTTGTGATAACACCATACGGCTATCATCTAATTATGGTAACCGAAAAAATACCGGAAAAAGAATTGACGTATACGGAAGTACAAAATGAAATTTCGAAAATCCTAACGGTGGAACGAATGAAAACCGCCGTTGCCACATTATTAGAATCGCCTCGCAGCTCATCCGACATCAAGGTATATAAGCAACCATAATCCGGGACACGACACATACCCGCCTTTCTGCCGGCTTTTCAGAAAAAAATGATTAGAAGCTATCTCAAAAAACGGATTTTGGTTCAAGATCAAGGCGGACGTGAGTTTCAAACCGGAGGAATACTGCTGTATTTCGAGGATTTGGAACGAACGCCCA
>CAZKYZ010000408.1:0-3723 GCA_964557055.1 uncultured Desulfobacterales bacterium | reverse complement strand
TTAAGCGTTTCAACACCCCGTTTTTGCGATACCGGACGATGGTGAAACCGACACCGTAGAGGGCCGAGAACATCATGCTCATGGCGATGATACCGGGAAACATCCAGCTGATGTATCGGATTTCAAGGCTCTGGACGGTTCCCTTTTTCAGCGAGACCGATAGGTCCGTCGGTTTTACCAGGGCTTTTACGAGGATACTCTCTGCCATGCTTCCCTTTGGAGAGGTCGTGCTGATCCAGTAAGTGATTGGGGTGGAGCGGTCTTCGACGATCAGGTCCAGGCGGTGATGGGCCAGTTTGTCAAAGGCTTCTTTGCGGTTATTGATCCGGATCACCTGGACCATGGTGTTGTCGGCATTGGCAACGGGCAGTTTTTCCGTGATGGAAAGGGGTGTTTCCGGCGCTACAATCCCGAATTTGATGATATCGTGGCCTTCGTTCTGAAACATGGCGGCAAACCCGACGATGATCAGGAACGGGAAGGCAAAATTCCACCCGAAAGCCGCTTTATCACGGTAGTACTCTTTATTGCGGGCAACGAAAACAGACCAGAATCGTTTAAGCATGAATATCTTTCCAGAAGAATAATCAGGATGGACAGTGGTTACTGCCGCAACTGCCTCCCCGTAAGCTTTAAAAAAAGATCCTCCAGGTTGAAGGACCGAACCGTCACTTTCGACAGGTCAACACCTGCATCCATCAACTGTGCCAGAAAGCTGTTGGTGTTTTCCGTCTGAATCTCCAAGCCGTTTTCAGGCCCGTTATTGCGGATTCGGAGACCCCCGTTTTTTTTTGATGGTCTCCAACACATTTTGTACGGGAACAGAAGGCCCCGGTATTTCGATGGTGGTACCCTCACCGTATTTCTCCAGCAGGAAGGCGGGCGATCCCAGGGCGATAATGCGGCCCTGGTCCACAATGGCGATTTCTTCGCAGAGCTTCTGGGCTTCCTCCATATAGTGGGTCGTCAGGACAATGGTTTTGCCCTCGGATTTGATTTTTTCCACGATGTCCCAGAGATGCCTGCGTGCCTGGGGATCGAGACCCGTGGTCGGTTCGTCCAGAAATACCAGGTCCGGGTTATTGACCAGCGCGATGGCCAGCAGCAGGCGCTGTTTCTGCCCGCCCGATATTTTGTCATTATTCCTTTCCAGAATGTCGTCCAGGTGGCACATGGTCGCCAGCTTATCGATTTTCATGGAATTTTTATAGAATCTGCTGAATGTTTCCAGGCTCTCGCGGACCGTCAGGTGGGCCAGCAGTTCGGTTGCCTGGAACTGGATCCCGATTTCCTCTTTGAAGGACTGTGACCGGGTCGACCCCTTGTACAGAATTTTGCCGGAAGTTGCCTTGCGGATACCCTCGGCGATTTCAATGGCGGTTGTCTTTCCGGCCCCGTTGGGGCCCAGCAACCCGAAGCAGATGCCGGGGCGGATTTCGAAGGAAATCCCGTCCACCGCGCGGACGCCGGGATACTGTTTAACCAGGTCGATGACTTCCAGTACCGGATTCATCGTTTGGCATCCATTCCGGTGGTATTTATTTGGAAGGTATCAGCGTCTTTCCAGGCGGGGAAATCCAACCGGTAGTTGTCCAGAACGGAACGGGACAACGACAGCGTGTGTATCGCCGGCTCGTGTGATTTTTGAAACAGGATTTTTCCAGCCGGATCAATGACGGTGGAATCGCCGCTGTAGGTGTGGCCGCGACCGTCCTTGCCGACCCGGTTGACACCGACGACATAGCAGAGGTTCTCGATCGCCCGGGCCTGCAGGAGCACCTTCCAGTGCAGGCTGCGCGGTTCCGGCCAGTTGGCAACGAAAATGCATAGATCGAATTCGTTGCCGCAGTTGCGGGTCCAGGCCGGAAAACGCAAATCATAGCACACAAAAGGCCGGATATTCCACCCGTGAATTTGTTCGGTGACGGTCTGCCGACCGGACGAGTACACCTTTTCCTCACCGGCCATCCGGAACAGGTGGCGTTTGTCGTAGTGGCGCATATCCCCGGACGGTTCCACCCACAGCAGCCGGTTGTAGAACCGGTTTTCCTCCCGGATAATCATGCTTCCCGTCAGGACCGCCCCAAACTTTCGGGCGGTTTTCTGCATCCAGCGTACCTCCGGACCGTCCATGTTGTGAGCCAGGCTTTTGGCGTTCATGGTAAAGGAAGTGGTGAACATTTCGGGCAGCACAATCAGATCTGTGGCCCCGTCAATGGCGGCGATGTGTCCGGCCATCCGCCGGAGATTGGATGCAGGTTTTTCCCAGTCCAAATCGGTCTGGATCAGGGTAACCGTCAAATCGCGCATAATTTATCCGCAGCCTTTTTCAGGGTGTCGTCATTTTTGGCAAAACAGAACCGCAGGACCCGGTGATCATCCCCCCGGTGATAAAAAACGGATGGAGGGATTGCGGCAACTTTATATTCGGTTGTCATCCGTTTTGCAAATACCAAATCGCTTTCGTCGGTGATTCCGGCGTAATCAAGAACCTGAAAATAGGTCCCATGGCATGCCAGGGCCTTGAAACGGGAAGGCGCAATCAGCGCAAGAAACAGGTCCCGTTTTTTCTGGTAGAATTTGGCCAGATCAAGATATGTCTTTTTGTCCTGCATGAACGCCGCAAATGCGTGCTGGGCCGGTGTGTTGACTGCGAAAGTCACATACTGGTGTATCTTGCGGAATTCAGCGGTGAATTGTGGCGGGGCGATACAGTATCCGACTTTCCAGCCGGTGGTGTGGTAGGTTTTTCCGAATGAACTGATGACAAAACTGCGCGAAGCCAGGTCGGGGTAGCGCAGGATACTCTGGTGCTGCCGGCCGTCGAAAATAATGTGTTCGTAAACCTCGTCGCTGATAATCATCAGCCTGCTTTTGGCAAGGATTCGCCCCAGGGCCGCCATGTCCTCGGCGGTGAACACCGCGCCGGTGGGATTGTGGGGTGAATTGATTATCAACAGACGCGTGCGCGGGGTGACGGCATCCATGACTTCATCCCAGTCGATATGGTAGTCCGGGTATTTCATCTGCAGGTAAACCGGTTGGCCGCCGTTGAGTTGGATCACCGGGGCGTAGGCATCGTAGGCCGGTTCGAACAGGATGACTTCATCACCGGGTCTGACCACCGTTGTGATGGCGACGAAGAGCGCCTCCGTGGCTCCGGACGTAACTGTGATTTCGGTTACCGGATCACAGGCCGCCCTATAAAGACTGTTGGTTTTGACGGCGATCCGATCTCTCAGCAATTCAACCCCCTGCATGGGGGCATACTGGTTGGCGCCCCGGAACATTTCTGTCTCAACCTGGGCAATCAGGTCTGGATGGGGATCAAAGTCCGGGAATCCCTGGGAAAGGTTGATGGCCCCCTGTTCATTGGCCAGCTGGGTCATTACGGAAAAAATGCTGAGGCCGACATCTTTCAATTTCGATTCTAGCTGCATTGGTTTGAATCCTTTTTGATACGCGCTATATCGTGTTCTTTATACTAACGAAACGATAACCCAAAAGAAGGCTTATCTATATACGAGTGTTTTAATCCCATGTGCTTTTAGAGTGTTGGAGCAATGGAGTGATGGGAAGAATATTTTAAGCAACACTCCAATACTCCATAACTCCGAAATCATTAAACATAAAAAAATCGATTGCCTGAATAACCTTTTTATTGGTCATAGTCCCGTATACTATCGATGGGATTATTGTGTATATCGTTCCCGCAATTGTTCA
>CAZKYZ010000407.1:0-3723 GCA_964557055.1 uncultured Desulfobacterales bacterium | reverse complement strand
CCGGTATAACCTTTTCTGGTCCTCCACCGGAGGTGGAGGGTTTAGACCAGACTAAAAAAATAAACCGCGCGCTGCTGCGGGATCCGACGCCCCTCGACTTTTTCAGGCAAGAACAGGGTTCCTTCAGGAGGTTCACAAAAGCAGGCGGCCGTCTTGCAGCTGTACAGTACGGTCGGCCAAATCGGCAATCGCGCTGCTGTGGGTAACCAGCACCAGTGTAGCACCCTGTTCCTTGCGCAGTTCCAGCAGCATTTCAAGGACAGCTCTGCCGTTTTTGGAATCCAGGTTGCCGGTAGGCTCGTCGGCAAAAACAATCTTGGGATGATTGATCAGGGCCCGGCAAATGCCAAGGCGCTGTTTTTCCCCGCCGGAGAGTTGATGCGGAAAGTTGCGCGTCCGGTTTTCCAGTCCAACCCGCGTCAGCATCTCCATGGCCCGCCGCAGGGCACTGCCGTCCTTTCTCAATTCCGCCGGAAAGAGGATGTTTTCCAGGGCGGTAAGTGACGGGATCAGGTGGAATGATTGAAAAACGAAACCGATCCATTCATTCCGAAACGGCGCCAGACTGTCCTCGGAATAATGCGTAATATCCTGCCCGCCGAGAAAGATGCTCCCGGAAGAGGGTTTGTCGAGGCCCGACAGAAGGCTCAACAGTGTTGTTTTGCCGCTTCCGCTGCTGCCTTGCACCACCACGAATTCCCCGGTGTCGGCATGGAAGCTGACATCATCCAGAACCCGGATCTCCCGGCTCCCGATTGTATAGGTTTTGGAAACATGCCGGGCCTCCAGAATTGTCATGTATGCGCCTTTTTGTTTTCCACATAGTGGGAAGCGGCCATGGCGGCCGTACAGCCGTCACCGGCGGCGGTGACAATCTGGCGGGCCAGCTTGTCGCGCAGATCCCCCACCACATAAATCCCCGGGATGCCGGTTTCACAGTTCTGGTTGGTAATGACATAGCCGGCTTTACTCAACGCGATCCCTGCCGGCACAACGGCATTGTTGGGGTCAAACCCGATGAACACAAAAACACCGTCGATATCGAGCTCTCGCTTTTCTCCGCTTCGCGTGTCCGCCAGACGAATACCGATGACGCCGGTTTCGTCGGAAACAATCTCCGTCGGAATGGTGTTCCACAGAATTTCAATCTTTTCGTTTTCCATAATCCGTTTCTGCAGCACTTTTTCGGCACGCAGCTCGTCCCGGCGATGGGCCAGATAGACCTTTTGGGTGAGTTTGGAGAGGTAGAGCGCTTCTTCGACGGCTGTGTCGCCTCCCCCGATCACGATAACCCGTTTGCCCTTGAAAAAGAAACCGTCGCAGGTTGCACAATAAGAGACCCCCTTGCCGAAATTTTCATCCTCGCCGGGGACACCGATCTTGCGCAAACTGCCGCCACAGGCGATGATAACCGCATGGGTTGCCAGGCGGCGTCCGTTATCCAGAATAACGGTGTGAAAATCTGCGCCGGCCTCTACGGCAGAAACCTCCCTGGGAATGACTTCAAGGTCATAGGAACCGGCATGTTCTGCAAACCGCATGGACAATTCCGCGCCGCTGATGGATTGTGTGCCGGGCCAGTTTTCAACCTCATCGGTATTGACCACCTGCCCGCCCTGAACCCCTTTTTCGACCATAACGGCATTCATAACCGCCCGTTTGGCGTATATCCCGGCCGTCAGACCGCCAGGTCCACCGCCGATGATTACCAGATCATAAATTTCTTCTTGGGACATACACTACCTCCAGAACAAAGGACACGAATTGTCGAACCGGGGCTATCTGTTCTTTTCCATAGCCAGTTTCAGTTTCTCACCCAGTGCTCCCAGGCTGCTTTCGCCCTTGACCTCCGAGCGGTACTGCTGCCAGTCCCCGGAGCCCTCCTGATCGGGCAGGGCCAGCGAAATCCGCCGTTCGGAAGGCCGAATCTCGTCGATGATCACGGTCATCGTTGCACCGGGTTTCAGGCTGCCGTATTGATCGGGGTTTTCAGACGCGGACAGGCGCGACTTGGGCAAGAGGCCGGTGATACCGGGTTCCAGGGAAATAAAATAGCCGAATTTTTCCTTTTTTTCCAGGGTACCGCTGATGGTTTGCCCACGGCTGTATTTTTCCGGAACATCTATCCAGGGGTCCCCCTCTGCATCACGCATGCTGAGAGAGATCCGACGGTTTTCCAGATCCACATCCTTGACCAGAACATCCACCACATCCCCGGGGTTCACAACGTCGGAGGGGTTGACAATCCGCTTGGTGTAGCTCATCTCGCTGATATGAACCAGGCCTTCGATGCCCGGCTGCAGTTCCACAAAAGCCCCGAAATTCATGCAGCGGGTTACCTTGCCCTTCATTTTATCACCGGGGGTTATTACCTTTGAAGTGCTGTCCCACGGATTTTCGGTCACCTGTTTCATAGACAGGGCAATTTTTTTGCGGCCGCCGGCCTCATCCGTCGTAATGCCGGTCACCACCGCAGAAACAAAATCTCCTGCCCGAACAACTTCTTCCGGTTTATCGACCCGGGACCAGGAGAGTTCCGAAATATGGACCATTCCTTCCACACCGGCTGCCAATTCAATAAAAGCCCCATACGGCATCAACCGGACAACTTTTCCCGGGTACAATTTCCCGACAGACAATTCCGTAAAAAAGCGCTCCCGCTCTTTTTCCACTTCCCGGCTCATGATTTTTTTGCGGGATACGACAATATTTTTTGCCTTTTCTTCAAGCTGGGTAATCTCGAATTCAAATGTTTGCCCCACATATTCTTCCGGATTGTCGACATATGCCAAATCAATCTGGCTGATCGGACAAAAAGCATTTTTTTTCATGATGTCGACCCGGAATCCGCCCTTACAGGTGGCGGTCACTTTTCCCTCCACCGGGACACCGCCGTGAAATGCCTCCCGAAGCATTTCGAAACCGCCGGTTCCGGATAAAACGCGGGACAGCCGGATTTCAGTTTCATCCACGGATACAACATAGAGCTGGATACGGTCACCGACATCCAGGGAAAGCGCGCCCTTTTCGTCCAAAAGTTCCACCTTGTCGACGGCACCGTCCATCTTGCTGCCGGTATCCACAAATACGGTATCCCGGCCGATGGAAATAATTTTACCGTCGATTTTATCTCCCACCTGAAGATCTTCGTTCATACCATTGCTGTAAGACGCCAACATCTCGGCGAACCCGGGTTCTTCCGGTGTCTGGTTGTCTTCGCTGAAATTGTCTGTCATCTGTCTCTCCGATTCGGTGTTCTGTAAATTGGGGTCGTTGATCCATCACTTCTGCCGCTACACTGTTTTTTCACTGTCCCTCAGCAACTCCTTCACGGTATCCAGCAGCGGCAGATGAAGGGTGCGCCACTTGGGATGAATTGCCTTGCCTTCGTGCCAGGCAAATTCCACCACTTCGTAACGGGCCGGAATTATGTGTTCATCCTTGGTACCATATGTCTTCTGGAGATAATATTCCACCCACATCATCCGGTTGGGTGTGATGTCAAAATCCCGGGTGACACAGGTGGCGATGTGGCCGGCATTGCTTTTTACGGTAGCTTTTCCGTTACCAATGTCGGAAACGACAACGACCATGGGCTTCAGGTAGGTCATTTCTTCCCTTCCGCCTTTGGAAATGTCAAAAATACGCAGACGACACTGACCGTTGCCAAGACGAAATTTTCCGCCAAAGCCTTCCCATCGATAAATACCATCATGAACCAGC
>CAZKYZ010000406.1:0-3733 GCA_964557055.1 uncultured Desulfobacterales bacterium | reverse complement strand
TTAAGGTTGTGGAATGATTTTAAGGAAATGCTCCTGTGGTTTATATTTATCGGAATTGTTGCTTTAATTTTATCCCACTTTATTTTTAAATATGTGCTGCTTTCCTCTCTATTTTCAATCAAAAATCAGGCTGATGCAATCACGCAGAATGAGTTCAAGATAAACAAAAAAATCCCAAGAACACTTGAAACTCGCAAGGTTGTTCTTGCCATGAATAGCATGGTTGAAAAAGTTCAAAACATCTATAACCGAGAGATTGAAACGCTAAATAAATATCAAACGCTTCGATTTAGAGATACATTTACAGGCATGCATAATCGGGAATATTTTCTCCAGCAATTGAAAATGTTCATTGATTCAAACGATGAAAAATCTTCTGGGAAAATAATGCTAATATCATTAGATGGCATTGAAAAAGCAGGAGAAACTATGGAGTATCAGCAAAAAAACTCCTTTTATAAAGAGATCGCCGGTGCAATTAATTTAATATCAGAAAAATTGCCGACAAAAATAGCAGCATCACTTAATAAAAGCGAATTTGGTATTATTTTACCGGCATGCGACCAAAATTTGTGTATGGATATAGCTAAAATGCTGAACAAGCAAATTGAAGAAATAATATCCGGTCAACCTGAATTTATGAATATTGTTTCCAATTCCATTGGTATGGCATCTTACTCTTATACAAGTGATAAAAAGTCAATTCTTTCCAATGCCGATTATGCCCTTGCGGTTGCCAAACTGCAACCGTATTCCAATATTTATATTTCCCCAGAAAATAAACCTCAAACGCTTCGGGGGAGACAGGCATGGAAAAATATTATTGAAAATGCGCTTGAGAACAAACTGTTCATACTATCCTACCAATCCGTTCTTAGCGAAGAAAGCGAACTTCATAGAGAAATTTATACTGCACTGACAGATAATCAAAACAATATACAAAATTGTGGTTTTTTCATGCCCATGGTTGCACTCCTTAATCTGTCAATTAAACTTGACAAATATGTTCTAAAAAGCGCGATCCATTATTTAAAAAACAATAAAGAAATCACCCTTGCGGTTAATATAACAAATGATTTTTTAAAAGAAAGATCATCCTTTATCTGGTTCCGACAGTTTTTACTATCCTCAAAACAATTTAATGGCAGGTTACTATTTGAAATATCGGACAATTCTGTGACACAATACACAGATATCTGCAAAGATTTTGTTGGGCTTGTAAAAGGTCTTGGGTACAATTTTGGGGTTGACAATTTCATTTTAAACAACGACTCCCTATCCTGTTTAAAAACATTGAAACCCAAATATATTAAAATTGACCAGAATTACCTTTTAGATAATGATGAAAAGAGAAAAAATGACACTGCCATAAAGTCTTTGATAACAATAACCGATAGCTTGGATATTCAACTAATCGTGACAAAAATCGAAACTGATGAACAAATTAATATTTTTAAATCTAAAAATTTAAAATATTTTCAGGGACGTGCAGTTGCAGATATTGCCCCAATGGAGATAAATTATGGATAGATTCTCTTCCACTCCACGCTGCTGGCATAAATCCCGAAGTACTTTACGTTTTCGAATCATCCAGCACTTTTCGGACGGTTTTTGCCAAATCCGCCTTGACAATCGGCTTGTACGCAAACGCCTTGATGCCGATTTCAGCAGCAGATTCATCGGAAATCTTTTTGCTGTATCCGGTACACAGAATAACCGGGATATCGGATCTGAGAGAAATCAATTGCATTGCCAATTCATCGCCAGTCATGTTTGGCATCGTCATATCAGAAATAACCAGATCGAATTCATCGGGTTTCGAGCGAAACAATTCTAACGCCTCAACGCTGCTGGTGCGCACGGTTACCCGGTAGCCCAGCCGTTCTAAGGCCTGGCGGCCCATTCTGGCGATGGGCACTTCATCGTCAACAAGCAGAATTCGTTCGGTCCCGGAAGGTAGTCTCTTTTCCTCGTATGGGCGAAAAGCATCACGCTTTTTTGTTATGGGCAGGTAAATCGAAAATATCGTGCCCTTGCCTAATTCGCTTTCAACGGAAATATTGCCGCCATAAGATTCAACGATGCCGTGTGCCAGCGCAAGCCCCATCCCTGTGCCCTCACCGACGCCCTTGGTGGTAAAATACGGCTCAAAAATCGAGCCAATGATATCCGCTGCAATACCCGGACCGGTATCCGATACAGTGATCTTCATATAGTCGTCGGATTTTAGCCCCAATTGCGGTGACGATGGATCATTGTGTTTGCAATCAGTCAACCCGACTTCCAAAATACCACCAGCATCCTCCATGGCCTGGGCCGCGTTCGTACACAGGTTCATTAAGAGCTGGTGGACTTGCGACGGATTGCCCATAATTAGTGAATCGCTTTGTATGTCTTCTTTGATCTGAATGGTTGTCGGAATCGTTGAGCGGATAAGCTTCAGGACCTCTTTTGCAATGGTGTCCACCCCAAGGGGTTTCCGCTCCTCATCGGACTGGCGGGCAAAGGCCAGTATTTGTTTCACCAGATCTCTCGCCCGTTTTCCCGCCGTGTACACCTCCTGTAGATTGTCCTCAATCGGTGTTCCTTTTTCAACATCATCAAGGGCTAACTCTGTGTATCCGATAACTGAAGAAAGAATGTTGTTGAAATCATGGGCAATACCCCCGGCAAGGTTGCCTATGGACTCCATTTTTTGGGTTTGGAGAAGCACCGCCTGCAATTTATCCCGTTCTTTCTCAGCCTGCTTGCGTTTGGTGATTTCAACGATTGAGCCTTCTATGAATCCCTGTTCAGGGAAGATCGTTGCTGAAAAATTTATCCAGATTGAGACCCCATCTCTGCGAATGATTTTCGTTTCATAATCGAGAACAAACCCCTTTTCTTGCATAACATTCAACAGTTCGTTTCGTCCGTTGGGATCAGTCCAAGCATCGGCAGCATTAAACTCGGCTATGCAATCTTTCACATTTGAATATCCGGCCATGTTCGCATATCGCTCATTTATTTCAAGTAATTTACCATCAGAAATCCTATTCCTGAATAGTGCGACCTGGGCATTGTTGAAAAATGCTTTGTATTTCTCCTCGCTATTCTTTAGTGCTTTCTCTGTTTTTTTACGCCAAACAATTTCAACCGACAACTTTTTGTTGAAAAACAAAAGAAATAAAGCACCGATACCGACCAATAAACTGATCCCAGCCGCAGCGCCCACGAACCATTTTACCCAAGTGTAATCAGCTTCAGGATGGGGATCATACACAAAGCCTTCAAGGGAAAAACCAGAATCGATCATTCCCAATTTTTCATATGTTCGTGCGATGTGCCCCCATCGACCAGCATTCATATATCCAATCTCGACCACATCGGCCATGATCAGCTTTTTGGTCTCCTGTGCTTCAAATAAAAGGTGTTCACGGGAGTGCCGTCCGGTATACTTGGATAAAATCAAATCGATAATTTCCTCCGTATTGTCCAGCGCATATCGCCACCCATCCAGGGAAGCGCCTAAAAAAGCGGACACAGATTCTGGATTGTCATGCACCTTTTTTTCACTTGTAAACAGCGTGTCTCCATAAAAATCAATTCCCGCCGAACGAGGCGAAAATACGTTGTACTGAATTCCTTCATTGAGAAGCACGAAGGGTTCATCTGTAGAATATGCAGATATCGCATCCACCTCCCCTGAGATAAGGTTTGAAACGCTGAACTCATGGGGGAATATTTCTATTTC
>CAZKYZ010000405.1:0-3733 GCA_964557055.1 uncultured Desulfobacterales bacterium | reverse complement strand
CTTCGACAATAACGGGTTGACCGGTGAAACGGTTAACGAATTCACCCCGGGGAGACCCGTGCAGCGCTGAGACAAGTTTTTCATCTGTGTAGCGGGATGCGGGGGGCAATGCAAAAAGGTCCGACAGCGCGTTTTGCAGTTCGGGAACAGCGTTGTTTCGTTCCCAGGAATTTCGAACAGGAACCGATTCCGTAATCCAGACCAATGCAGCCAACAGGAGTAAAGCGGTACCCGGTAAAATGGCAAGACCGATAAGCCTGCAGGTGGCATTCGCGGCACCTTTATTGCGAAGAAAGATCAGCAGGAGCAGGCCCGTAAAAAAAATAAGCGTACAGTACGCCAGCCCTGAAGTAATGACAGCCCGGGTGCTTTGGCGGTAGGCAACGAGCGGGAGTGACTTTTCCAGATCGAACCGGATATCGGTGGTGAAATGGCGCGGCGAGACCTTTCCTCTCAGCCGGGTGACCCAGCAGCCGGGCCACATGAATCGTTCCGCATCCGGGTGGGCAATAGCCAGCTTGCCGTAACGATAGATCGATTCTGCCTGGAATCCCTCTTTTCCCATGGACCAGGCTTCCGCTTCCTTTTTGTTCATGGTCACGAAGCGGTCCCGGAAGATGGTTTCCAGGTCGCAATCCCGGGTTGTGGCGCCCGCGTCCGCTATGATAAAAAGATCAAGCAGAAGAGATCCGCTATGGATGGCTGTAAGGCGCATGGGATACACAGCTTGTCCCGCCGTAAAGGTGATTTCCAGCGGGTGCGGCTGCAGACGCCTGCCGCTGCCGCCGGCAAGGTCTGAAACGAGAAAATGCCATCCGTCGCGGATATAGCCGTCAATGATCTTTTCCGCACCCTCATCCATTTCGGCAAATCCATTCAAGCGCAGCCAATCCTGGAGGGCGGCAGGAGACGCTGCTTCGAGGACAACGGTATCATAATTCCCCACCCGTTCCGACTGCACGACGCGTACTTCATCCAGAATCGCTCCGGTTGTATCCGCACCGCCACGATAACTGACAAGATTCGGTACCAGCAAGAAAAGAAAGAACAGTATTATCAGAAGTGCCGGGAGGATGGTTTTCCACTGAATGGTGAACCCGAGCGCCAGTTTCAGGCACAGGAGGTAAAGGGCGGCAGAACAGACGCCAAAAAAGATCAAAAGGAAGGAATCCGTATGTTTCAGGGATGGGGAGAGCTGCACCCCCAGGGTTTTGATCAGTCCCACGGTACCATGCTTGACGGAAAGAGCGCTGGAAGGAACCGGCAGTATCCAGGCGACATGGCTGCTGTCGTTTACGGTAGACTCCACCACCAGGGTTTGGACACCATCCCTGTAGGAAATGAGGGCACGCTGGCCGGGCAGGTCCGGCACCGGCAAACCGGCCACAGGATAAAACCCGCCATCCGCCGTGACGGTCGCTGGAATCAGCAGACAGAACCCGAAAAGAATCAGAAGGAAGCCGATTATCGGTTGACATCTTTTCATTGGAGATACCTCCGCCGTGAAAAATAGCTTTTTTCGGGGAAGTACAGAATTGGTTGTGAATCGGATCAAAAAACCGGGCTACAGGGCAGGAGAACCAGGACGAGTATCATTTTATTTCATTACAACAGGCAGAAATGGTTTACAATAGTCAACCTGCCAGTAGTTCTATAGCAGTCCACTACGAAAAGAATGTTTTCAAATGGAGCATTCATATGAAACCTGGAAACCCGATTGGGGTTGGACTGAGACAACCCCTTACAATCCTGACAAATACACTCTAATAACTCCTGTTTTTTCTCTTAAACGACTATTTTTGTCCCCAAAATCATGCTGTTAAGAAATCCCTTGTTCACATCACAGACGCTTTTAAAAGCACATTTTTTTTAAAGTGCTTGTTTTACCCCTAAAAGTTGCCGTTTAAGGCCCGGAAAAGGCACTGGCTTTAGATATTATTTTCGAATTATCAATTAAATAGCGTAGCCCGACTCCATTTGTTTTATCTTTTAGGAACTTCTGAATTTATCAAATTATGAATCCTGCAAGATTAAGACATGGCCCCTGTGTTTTTTTATCCCTCCGCCTTTTTTTCGAGCTCATCCAGTTTGTCAGGTTCTGAAACAGCGATGTCAACAAGGGACTTCGGGATGGAGCTCTGTTCGCACATCACCCTGATTTCCTTCTCCTCGTCGCTGAATTCCATGATTTCGCGAATGGATTCGATATAATCGAGCATTTTGTCCGGCGGTATGTCTTCCAGTGAGGGCCCTTCCGCCTCTACTTTCTTGCGTGCGGCTTCTTCTTCAGCCAGTCTTTGTTTTTCCTTCATCTCCTCTTCCATGGCCTTTTTGGCAGCGTCGATGTCACCCTGGCCAACTTCGGCGATTTCGATGATCAGTTCTTCGGAGACGTCATTGTCAAAGAGGTGCCGGACTTTTTCGGCGTTGGATTTATCTGCTACGGCCTCAAGCAGCTTCTTCACTCTCGCTATTTCTGCGCGTTCCTTCTTTATCTGTTCGTTTACCTGGTCCAGTTTCTCCTTGGTAATCTCCAACATGCTGGTGATGTCCTTAAAATCAACTTCTTGCTCGATGAGATATCGGATACCTTTATCGTCCGGCAGGTCTTTTGCCTTGGCTACCAGCAGATCGAGTCTTGTCTGCTCGACAATTCCAATCACATCCGTTCTGCATTCGGGGTTTCTGAGTTCCGGCCATGTCTCGCCTAATTCGTCGAGGAGATTGTTCGTGGCAATATAAGGTTCAGCCACATCTTCCAGCGTAAGTGCCGAGACCGCAGTGTTGAAATCCTGTAAAAGAGGCCTTCCGGCTTTGCGCGCCTTATCGACGGCAAATCGCAATGTAATCATATTGCCGCCATGATGCGAAACATTGTAACCCGTCTCGTCAAGCTCAACTGCCATACGCTGAATCGATGCTTCAAGGTCTTTCCCCGAAAGGTCCTGCGGATTGTGCTGAAGAATCCTCTCCTCGATTAACAACCAGAGGTGTTTTTTTTCTGATGCGTTGCTTTTCGTCATTTTTCTCAATCTCCTTTAGAATGATTTGAACCGATATTGCGCCTGGATTTGATTGTGAATTGGATTTATATCGCCTATCAGAAAATCATGCATTAATCAAATTTGTATTCAATATGGGTGCGGGCCGAACCAACTGTTCGAAAGAGACCAATAGTGGCAGGTATCGGAAGACCAGCGGTTTTGTCGCGATCGGTGTTGAGCTTGGAGAACTTCGATATGAATTCTTCAAGTGGCCGCTTGTTTTACCCCCCAAAGTGGCTGTTTATGGCCGGAAAAAGCTCTATTTTTAGATACTATTTCTTAATTATCAATGGCATAGCGTGGTCCGACCCCGATTTCTGCCTCGCCGGGTTTGCCGCCTTTTCAATAAATCAACCCTGCTTCAAGAAGTGTTTCACGCAGGTCATCAACACGGCGTCTGTTCACGCCAAAGTCGGAATACCCTGTTCGTGCAGCGGATCGCACAGCGACAATACCACTGGCTGGATTCAGCAGGAGCTCTAAATCATCAACAAACCGCAGAATTAGGCTGCGGATCTCCGCGTGCAGATACAAGTTCGTTTTTGCGATGATTTTTGTACGGGACTGCGTCTCAACAACCTTTTGTATACGCAGCCAGTTTTTTGATATGTCGCCTTTAACGCGAAAGGGTTCGATGTGATGCTTTTCCGATTTGGCCTCTGTGGAAACACAATTGGGTTTATCCGGGC
>CAZKYZ010000404.1:0-3759 GCA_964557055.1 uncultured Desulfobacterales bacterium | reverse complement strand
AAGATGAAAGTGATAACAAATGCGGATTGTAACCAGACCCGATTTTGACGGCATCGTATGTGCCGCACTCCTCAAGGAAGTATATGCCACCCAGGAGAGCATCCATTGGGCGGAACCGGGAGATATGCAAAAAGGCAAGGTCCCCGTCAACCCCGGGGACATTATTGCCAATCTGCCCTATCATGATAACTGTGCATTGTGGTTCGATCATCATTATTCCGCCAGGATCGATAAACCGTTCAAGGGTATCTTCCGGATAGCGCCTTCCGCCGCGGGGCTTGTATTCACCTACCTGAAAGACAGGCTCAAAAAGGATTTCAGCAAGCTGATCCGCGAAACGGATCGTATCGACTCCGCCGACCTGACACTGGACGAAGTGCTTCATCCGGAAAAATACCCTTATGTCCTGCTTTCCATGACGATCTCCGGCAAGGATTCCGAAGATGAACCCTATTGGAACCTGCTGGTGGAAACGTTGCCCAGAAAGAGCATAGCGGCTATTCTGGAACTTCCGGAGGTACACAAGCGGACGGAAGCCGTGACTGAGGGCAACAAACGGTATGCCCAGTGCCTTGCGCAATGCACGACACTGGATGGATGCGTATCGGTCACCGATTTTCGATCCATCAATCCCGCCCCGGACGGAAACCGGTTTCTGGTTTATTCCATTATCCCGGATGCGGTGGTGAATGTGAAAATCTGCTACGATCAAAACCAACCGCAACAGGTGGTACTCAAGGCCGGGCACAGCATCTTCAACAAGAACTGCCGAGTCAACCTGGGACTGCTTCTGTCCCAACACGGAGGCGGCGGTCATCGGGGAGCGGCATCCTGTCGTTTCGATAGATCTCTGGAAGAAAAATACGTCGCTGAAATACTGGCGGTGCTCCGTGAAAACAAGGACAACGAGGCCGCAGAGAACAGCCGGAAAAGCCGCTAATTTTGAAAGTTCAAACTTGATGAATTCGTAAAAACTGTATTTATAACCACAGAGAGCACAGAGAAATGCTTTCTTTTTCAACTGTTTGCCTCTGTGATCTCTGTGTCCCCTGTGGTGGATTGGGCTTTTTTACAATGCCATCAAACTTTACTTGGGTTGGATTTCGTACGCGATGCTACTTCATGGCCGCAACGATTTCTGGAAGTGCTTTCCCGCTGGGCTGCTGTATAAAAAAGCCGTTTCCTCCGGAAAGGGCCAGCTCGGAAAACGGATTTCTTTCGATATTGATGTCCACGACGATACCGCCCTTTTTTTTTACGGTTGCGGCTACCTGTCCGGGGAGGTTGGTAGACCCGGAACTCCCTGCAATAATTAGCATATCAGTTGTCATGGCCGCTTTCATGGAACTTTCGAAACGGTAGTGCTCCTCATTGTAGCTTTCGTCGAACCAGAGAACATGGGGGCGGGCCCATCCGCTGCAGTTCGGGCAGCGCAGTCGCGCCTGTTCTTTTTTGGAGAGGGCTTCGTCCCTGGCTTTAACAGGGATATCGCTGCCGAGCGGGTAGCGCTTCGTTGAGCAGGCAGCTGCACAGCGCATGAAGGAGATATTGCCGTGAATCTGGTAGGTCCGCTCCGCGGTATTGCCCGCCTGCAGGTGGAGCCCGTCTACATTCTGGGTGATCAGGATAAATTTATCCCCCAGAATGGACTCCATTTCGGCCACTGCCAGATGCCCCGGATTCGGTCTTGCTTTTCGACAGATGCCCAGCCGATAGAGATACCAGTGCCAGACCTCCGCCGGCATCCTCTGGAACATTCTGAGAGTGGCCATTTCCTGGGGATGGTATTCCCGGGATCCCACCGTCCAGAAGCCCTGGGGACCCCGAAATGTGGGGATACCGCTTTCGGCTGAAATCCCGGCACCGGTGAGAACGGTGATCCGACCGGATGCCCGCTGAACTTCCCGCAGTTTTTCCTTCAGATCTTTGTCCATTGCGCCTCTTTCAATTTGAATTTTATGCAGGTTTGCGATCGTGCGTCAACCACAAAAAATCCGAAAAGTATCCATACGGGTGAGGATAATCCCGCGGTTGCATAACAAACAAGAACGGCGGATATTATTGCAAAAACAGAGCATCTGCAACTTCGGTGGTTTAATCCCGCACCAGTTCCGGAGAGGTGATGCACACAGTTATGTGAAAATGGGGGGCAATTGTAAAATCGGAAAATAGATGATATTGGGATGTTCCGGTACGAAACCATAATATATACCCGTAAACCGGACATTTTATGCGCCTCCGCACGCGCCCGTAGGATAAAAATTTCGGGAAACATTCGAGAGAAACGGAAAGGACGGTATGAACCCGGAGAAAAACAGAATTCCACAAAAGGTATCGTCCATCCACCTTACCGCCTCCTGCGGTACGGGCATGGGCGCCCTGGCCTGCCTGCTGAAAGATCAGGGCTATCGGGTGACGGGATCGGATCAAAACGTCTATCCACCCATGAGCACTTTCCTGGCGGACAAGGGGGTCCGCCTGTACGACGGTTTCGCCGGAGAGAACCTGGCATACGGCCCGGATCTTGTTGTTGTGGGTAATGCCGTTTCGCAGGATAATCCGGAAGCCCGCCGGGTGATGGCAGACGGACTATTTTACTGCTCCATGCCCCAGGCCCTCAATCATTTTGCCGCGCATGGCAAAAAGACCCTTTTGGTCACCGGAACCCATGGAAAAACCACCACGGCTTCCATGCTTGCCTGGAACCTTTACACTGCCGGAAAAGACCCATCCTTTTTTATCGGTGGGATTCTATCTGGTTTTGACGCCAACTATCGAATCGGAAAAGGCCCTCATTTTGTCATCGAAGGGGATGAGTACGACACGGCTTTTTTTGACAAAGGACCGAAGTTTCTGCACTTTCATCCGGACATCGCCATTCTGACCAGTATCGAGTTCGATCATGCCGACATTTTTCGGGATCTTGATCACGTGAAGCAGGCCTTCGACAAGTTGATCTGCGGGCTTTCCCCGGAGGCCGTCCTGATTGCCTGCGATGATGATTCGAATATCGACGAGCTTGTGCAGAACCGGCCGTGCCGGGTACTTCGTTATGGAAAGAAGAAAACCTCTGAATGGCAAGTGTCGCATATGGAAACGGTCCCTCCCTGGACGCTGTTCACAATCATCTCCCCGGACCGGCCCCTGGGAACGTTTCAGACCCGAATGCCGGGCAGACATAACATGATGAACGCTCTGGCCGTGACAGCCGCAGCTGCGCAGGTCGGTATTTCCGGAGAAACGGCGGCGGATGCCCTGGCAACATTCCAGGGTCCCCGGCGGCGCCAGGAAATCCGGGGGATTCGCAATGGCATTACTGTGATGGATGACTTTGCCCACCATCCCACTGCGGTTCGGGAAACGGTGGCGGCCGTCAAATCCCTGTACCCCCGGGGGAGGCTTATCGCTGTTTTCGAACCGCGTACGAATACCAGCATGCGGGATGTTTTTCAGGATGTCTATCCCCGCTGCTTCGCGGGGGCTGATATCGTATGTGTCCGCAAGCCGCCGTTGTTGAAAAAGATTCCGCAAGGTCATCGGTTTTCATCCGGAAAACTCGTGGATGATCTGCGGGCCATGCATACGGACGCTTATTATTTTGAAGATACCGGAGACATCATTGGATTTCTGAAAACGACCGCCAGAGAGGGAGACGTTATACTGGTCATGTCAAACGGAGGATTCGATAATATCCACGAGAGACTCCTGGCCGCGTTGTAGACAGGAGAAGAATCGGAAATTCGCAAACAACTAAAAACC
>CAZKYZ010000403.1:0-3763 GCA_964557055.1 uncultured Desulfobacterales bacterium | reverse complement strand
AACTTACAAAACCATCTCTATGAAATGGCTGGGACTTGATGTCCGGTGAACCGTAACGTCCGGGAGCATTTCGACCCGGCTCGTTTTGGCGGGAAATTGACCATTGGTACGCATGTCTCGGGTCGTGATTCGGCCTGGCGTACCGATTGGTCCCGCCTGCCCTGCGATGTAGTGGAACATGAATAAACCCTCTCGTTCCAAAGGATGGCGATCATGTTAGACTGGAATATCATATTTCATTATTTTCCCTTCTTGCTTCAGGGGGCGGTGCTGACTCTGCAAATTTCTATTTTGTCCCTGTTGCTGGGCATTACCTGCGGACTGATCGCCGCGTTGTGCAAACTGGGGAGCAACCCGGTATTGCGAAGCCTGGCTTCTTTCTACATCTGGCTCATCCGCTCGACACCGCTTCTCGTGCAATTGTTTATCATCTATTTCGGTCTGCCCCAAATGGGAATCGACCTGGGCCCTTTTCTTTCCGGTGTAATCGGGCTAGGGTTGAATGTGGGCGCTTACAATGCCGAAACCATCCGCGGGGGAATCGTTTCCATTCCCATCGGACAAACCGAAGCGGCACGGTCTCTGGCCATGAGCAGTGCCCTGGCCATGCGCCGTATTATCCTGCCCCAGGCGCTGCGCATCATTATTCCGCCCATGGGCAACAATTTCATCATCCTCATCAAGGACACTTCCTTGGTGTCAACCATTACCCTGGTTGAGTTGACCCTTACGGCCCAGCGGTTTATCGGCTCCACCTACAAACCGTTTGAGATGTATATCATGGCAGCGGCTCTGTATGCCGTCATGACCACCACCGCCAGTTTTCTGTTGGGGAGACTGGAAAAACGAACCAACAGGGGGCATCGCTGATCATGGAAGAAAGCACACAACTCCGCAAAGAACAGCCGATGGTGCGAATCAGCAACCTGCAAAAAAGCTTCGGTGATCTTTCCGTACTAAAAGACGTAAGTCTTGACGTGGCCGCCAGGCAAGTCCTAGTTATTATCGGTCCCAGCGGTTCCGGGAAAAGCACCCTGCTGCGCTGTGTCAATCATTTAGAGGTGCCGACCGGCGGCGAGATCTATATCGAGGGAGAACTGGTAAACGACAAGCACCTCAAACACAAAGCTTTCGAGGCGCACCTGAACCGCATCCGCAACAAGGTGGGGATGGTGTTTCAGCAGTTCAATCTCTTTCCTCACATGACCGTCATTGAAAACATTGTCGAGGCACCGATCCATGTGCTGAAACAGAACCGGGAAACGGCGCGCCATAAAGCACACAAACTGCTCGCAAAGGTGGGGCTTGAAGAAAAGGTGGATACTTACCCTGCCATGCTTTCCGGCGGGCAGCAGCAGCGGGTGGCCATCGCCCGTGCCCTGGCAATGGAGCCCAAGGTGATGCTCTTCGACGAAGTCACTTCCGCCCTCGATCCGGAACTGGTGGGGGATGTGCTGCGCGTGATGGAAGACCTGGCTCATGAAGGCATGACCATGATTGTGGTGACGCATGAAATGGGATTCGCCGAAAAGGTCGGGGACCGGGTTGTATTCATGGCTGACGGATTGGTGGTGGAGGATGCCGCACCGCAGGAGCTTTTCCGCAATCCCAAAAGGGAGCGAACACGGCAATTTTTATCCGAAATATTGAAATAAAACAAGCCGGGCGATTTGTGTCGCACCGGCATCTCTCGAACCCGATCTTCAGGCGTGGTTGCGCAGCCGCAGGGCTATGGGATGCGGGTTCAGATAGGTTTGCATCTTGAGGTAGGTCTGATCGTATTTGCGCACGTAATGGTTGAACAGGGTGACAGGGACGATAAGGGGCACATCTCCCCGGTGATAATCCTCCAGGATCTGCCGCAGCTCGGCCTTCTCATCGCTGGTTAACAGTTTTTTAAAATAGCCCACCATATGCATCAACACGTTAGTGTGCTTTTTCACGGAGGTCTTCAGGCGCAATGCCGCATAGAACAATTTATCGTATTCCCGGTACAGCTGCCCTGCCGGCATCGATTTCCCTGCAGCCACCAGTTTTCCCATAAGCCGGTATTGCTGCTGCCCGTGGGAAAGGATCAGCAGCTTCCAGCGTGTGTGAAAATCGACAAGGTGCCCCACTGCCTTGCGCTTCGACAATGTCTCCCGCCAGGCTTTCATGGCAAAGACGGACTCGATGAAATTCTCCCGCAATTCGGGATCATGCAGGCGGCCCTCCTCTTCCACGGGAACCCGCGGGAAACGGTCCATAAAAGCCCGTGCGAAAATACCGATGCCGTTTTTTCCGGTAGGTGTGCCTTTCTCGCCATACACTTTAACCCGCTCCATACCGCTGGAAGGTGATTTGCTTTTGAAAATAAAGCCGCAAAGATCTCCCCCGGCCAGTTCATCCAGGCGTTTGCGGGCCCAATTCTGCATCCGTTCGGTGTGGTCGATGCCCGTTTTGCCGGTCATCAGCCGGGGATTTTCGGGATCCCCCACGAGTCGCAGAGTCTCTCTCGGTATGCTCATGCCGCACTCAACCTCCGGACAGACCGGAACATATTCGAACCACTTCCCCAGCGTATCGGTGAGGTAGCGGTCACGGCTGTGCCCGCCGTTATAGCGCACCTCGTTTCCCAGCAAACAGGAACTCACGCCAATTTTTATGTGCTCTTTCATACGCCTCCCTTTCTCCGGCCGGTGGTCATCCCCTTCGGTCGGCTGTTTGCAGTGGGACACCCCATGTTTCCCGCAGTTCCCGCATCAGCTTCCGCACAGCCAGTTCCTTGGCCTTGGCCTCCACTTCCACCGTAACGGTAAGATCTTTCCAGCATTCCGGGAAGTCAGCAATGGTGATCGTATCATGATGCCGCCGCGGATTGCTCTGGCCCCATCCCCCCAATGGGCTGGACAGATGAAAAAGCGGCTCCCTGTCCCATGTTTTCATGGCGGCCGTGGTGATTTCGGCAACGCTTTTCCCATCCGGCAGGCAGCGGTGGTGGTGAACATCGTACACCAGGGGTATCCCTGTTTTCTCGCATACCGGCAGCAGGTCATCCGGCGTGTATACGCGATCGTCATTTTCGATCGTCAGCCGGGTGCGGATGGGTGCGGGAAGATGTTCGATCTGGTAAACCAGCCGGTTTAGGGCCGCTGATTTGTCGCCATAGGCGCCACCGCCGTGAATGTTGATGACGTCCGCTCCAATCCATTCCGCCACTTCCCCATGATACGACAGTTCGGCAATGGCATTGCCGGTTACGGTCTCCTTCGGGGAAGAAAGCAGGATAAACTGATCCGGATGAAACACCAGCCGGATGTCGTGCCGGCGGACGAATTCGCCGCAATCCAGAAACATCCGCCGTATTTCATGGCCTCCCGGAAAATCGGTGATGTCGTATCCCACTTCCGGGTGGGTCTTCAGGGGCAGTATCTGGCTGTTCACCCGGAAGCATCCGATTGCGTTTTCCCGGCAGAACTGCAGCGCCTGCTGTAGTGACTCGGCATTGTGGCGACAAATTTCGGACAGGCGGGAGAGTTGCTCCAAGCGGCTGAACCTGGAAAGATATTTGGCGGTTGTGCGGCGAAAACGGATCGGTTCTTCATGGAAAATGCAGCAGAGTCCCAACCGTATCATTCAAACCACCCGTTCCGGATTTGCTCTAAAAAGGATTGTCGATTCATCGTTTGTTTGCTTCAACTTTATGGTGTGCTGAGATAGCAGATGTGAGAGATAATCAACACGGAGGGTACCCTGTGAAAGTTGGTTTACGCCTTTCCACGCT
>CAZKYZ010000402.1:0-3795 GCA_964557055.1 uncultured Desulfobacterales bacterium | reverse complement strand
GATTGTTTTATCCACCACCACAGATGTCACCAACCGTCAAGCCCGGTAGCCCCCCCCTGCACACCGCCCCGTAAAAATCCTCCAGCCGGTTCGTATCGTCTCTGTTTCATTATGCATGACCGACGGCATCCGATAGCAATGCCGGGTCAATTCCCATCGCTTTTACAGCGGCTTCCCAGCGTTCTTCTACGGGCACCTGAAAAACGATATCCGCGGATACGGGGCTTGTCAACCAGGCGTTCTGCCTGATTTCTCCTTCCAACTGGGTCGGTCCCCACCCGGCGCACCCCAGAGATATCAGGTATGATTCCGGCCCATTGCCTGCAGCGACAGCTGTCAGTATGTCAAGGGTGTTGCTCAGGGCGATATCGTTGGTTACCATCAGGCATCCTTTCCAGTCAAAAGGAGATCCATGCAGGACAAAGATCTCGTTGATATGAACCGGACCGCCAATGTGAATCGGTACTTTTTGCATGTCATCCCGAGCCTCGATTTTCAGTTCCCGGAAAATATCCTGCGCGGTTAGGGCGAAATGAACCCGGTTGACGACGATTCCTACGGCACCTTCCTGATTATGCTCAGAAATGCAGGTAACTGTTTTGGCAAAGTTCGGATCGGTCAATCCCGGCATGGCCATTAAAAACAGCCCTTTCAAACCGGATGCGAAAGTATCATCCATTTCTGATCCTCATTTTTTATTGATCTCCTCGGCCCACGGCCAGCCGGACCATGGTGTTCATGGCTGGATACTGTAGGAATACACATGGCGGCGCCGTACATCATCCGCCTGCGGATGGCGACAACGTATATGCGTCCGCAAAAAAAGTAAAGGTTTTCTGAAATCAACCCCCACCCCAATTCACTTGGGATACGATCCGGGAAACGTCGCTGCTTTTTTGATATTCATCAGAATGTCAGATCGCTGCGGTACTTTGTCCTGCTGCAAAAAAAAGACTTTGAAACCACTTCCATGCAACTATGGGGTTTATCTTGACTTTATGATCCCTGAAGCCTATATGAACGGTCCGGCCGGTGGATGCAAACCCATCGAAATGATCTGGGAAAAAAGGAAATCCATGAACCAGAAACAACACCCCCGTGTCGCAGGGGAACTGCACCTTGCTGAAAAACAGGTGGCCGCCGTGCATGCGCTTCTATCAGATGGTGCCACTGTTCCGTTTATCGCCCGCTATCGAAAAGAAGTTACCGGAAACCTGGATGAGGTGGTAATCACCAGCATCCGCGACCGGATTGCACAACTGGAAGAGCTCGACAAACGACGCGAAAGTGTTCTGAAATCGTTGCGTGAAAACAACCACCTCACCGATGAACTCGAAAAACAGGTCCTGTGCGCTGATACCCTTGCCGTTTTGGAGGACATTTATCTCCCCTTTCGGCCCAAAAGAAGAACCCGGGCCACCATGGCCCGTGAAAAGGGGCTTGAACCCCTGGCACTTGTCCTCTTCAGCCAGACCGGTATTGATCCCCGAACAGCGGCTCAAGATTACCGGGACCCGGACAAGCAGGTGGAAACAATTGATGCTGCCCTGGCCGGCGCGAGAGATATCATTGCCGAATGGATCAATGAGAACAGCACGGCCCGCGAGGCGCTTCGCTCTCTCTTCGCAGAGAAAGGAATATGTAAAAGCCGCGTTATTGCGGAAAAGGAAGAAGCCGGAGCCAAATACCGGGACTATTTCGACTGGGAAGAGCCTGTCAACCGCGTACCTTCCCATCGCATGCTGGCCATGCGCAGAGGTGAAAAGGAGGAATTTCTGGATCTGTCCATTTCGCCTTCCGCCGACATGGCGATCGGTCTGCTCCATGACATCTTCGTCAGCGGTGATGGTTTGGATTCCGAGCAGGTGGCTTTGGCGGTTACAGACGCATACAAACGTCTTCTGTCCCGGTCCATGGAAACAGAAATCCGTCTGGCAGCCAAAGACCGGGCGGACAAGGAGGCCATTCGTGTTTTTGCCGACAATCTGCGGGAATTACTACTGACGCCCCCTCTGGGAGATAAGCGCGTAATGGGCGTAGATCCCGGATTCCGGACCGGCTGCAAAGTGGTCTGTCTGGACAGGCAGGGCAAACTGCTTTGCCACGAAACGGTATACCTCCACCTCACCGAAAAACAGAACACCCATGCTGCCGGAAAACTGAAAGAACTGTGTCAACGCTTTAGCGTTGAAGCCGTGGCCGTTGGAAACGGAACCGCCGGGCGGGAAACCGAGGCATTTTTACAGAAACTGCTGCCGGACAATCTGATACCGGTCGTCATGGTCAACGAAAGCGGAGCTTCCATATACTCGGCATCTGAGACGGCAAGAGAAGAATTCCCGGACCTGGATCTGACAATACGGGGAGCGATCTCCATCGGCAGACGGCTGATGGACCCGCTGGCGGAGCTTGTGAAAATCGATCCCAAATCGATTGGTGTGGGACAGTATCAGCACGATGTGGATCAGACCGAATTAAAAGAATCGCTTGACGATATCGTCGTGAGCTGCGTCAACCGGGTTGGTGTGGACGTGAACCGGGCCAGCAGTCAGCTGCTGACATATGTTTCCGGTCTCGGCAAACAGATTGCCGGCAATATTCTCGCATTCAGAAATGAAAACGGACCGTTCCCATCCCGACAGGTCCTTAAAAAGGTGCCGCGCCTGGGTCCCAAAGCTTACGAACAGGCAGCTGGTTTCCTTCGCATTCATGGCGGTGAAAACCATCTGGATGCCAGTGCTGTTCACCCGGAAAGTTACCACATCGTCGATGCCATGGCCCGCGACATCAATTGTACCGTTGGGGACCTGCTGTCGCGCCCGGACCTGCGCAATAAGATTGATATTCAGCGCTATATCTCCGATACCGTCGGGGAACCGACCCTCAAGGATATCGTCGACGAACTGGCCCGACCGGGAAGGGACCCGCGCAAAAAATTCGAGGCCTTCGCTTTTGCAAAAGGTGTTCAAAAGCTGGAAGATCTGACTGCCGGCATGCAGTTGCCCGGCATCGTAACCAATGTGACGGCCTTCGGAGCTTTTGTGGATATCGGTGTTCATCAGGACGGTCTTGTACATATCAGCGAACTTGCCGACCGTTTCGTACGCAACCCTTCCGACGTCGTCAAAGTACAGCAGAAGGTACTGGTTCGGGTCCTGGATGTCGATCTGCCCCGCAAACGGGTTTCCTTATCCATGAAAACCGCCGGCGGCGATATTCGTCCCAAAGAAAAATCGTCCTTTCACAAAAAAGCCCCTGAAAAAATTCCCGAACAGCAGCAGCGGCCTTTCAATAACGCCTTTGCCGGGCTGGCGAAATTGCCGGTGGAGAACAAAAGAAAATGATCGCCGTCGTTCAGAGAGTGTCGTCCGGGTCCGTCAGCGTAAATGGAAATGTAACCGGGGAAATCGCCTCCGGCCTGGTTGTTCTGCTGGGAGTAGCCGCAGACGATGACAGCAGTGACGCAGCATGGCTGGCCGAAAAAATCGTCAATCTTCGCATTTTTGAGGATGCCCGACAGAAAATGAACTTTTCCCTGGCAGCTGTTTCGGGTAAGATGCTGGTGGTTTCCCAGTTCACCCTTCTGGGTGATTGCAGCAAGGGACGGCGGCCATCCTTCGTCGGCGCTGCTTCACCCGACAGGGCGGAAGAACTCTACCACTGCTTCATCGAGCGGGTTCAATCAAAAGGCATCCCGGTTCAAACCGGTGTTTTCCAGGCCATGATGGACGTGGCCATGGTGAACCAGGGACCGGTTACGGTCATCATTGACAGTAAGAAGTAGGCCGGTTTATA
>CAZKYZ010000401.1:0-3808 GCA_964557055.1 uncultured Desulfobacterales bacterium | reverse complement strand
TTGGTCTGAACGAGTTTCAAAACTCCAAATATCATCCCTTAAGTTTTTGATAAATAAGGAATTTATTGAAAATATTGGATCTATTCCCACAAAAACATGTAGGCATTTACATCAAAACCATCCTCTGCTATGATAGTTCCAATCGTAAAATAGGTCAAGTTTTCAAGACATATTTATCGCCACGTTTACCATTCCGGGGTTCAAGCCGAACAACCTGAGAAATAATCAGCCCAGCCGTTTCAGGGCAGGATACAGCATCAGTTCAGCCATGGACAGTGCCAGAAAATAGAGAAAGCCGGCGGCGATCACCTTCTCATGTTGGTACCACCGGGATATATGGCCGCCCATATCAAAAGCGACCACCAGAGAGAACATGACGATCATACAGATAAGCCAGCGGGCAAAAACCGCGAAGAAACGATAGCCCCCGGTTGTCGGCCTTGATCCTTCGGTGAGCATGGCGCCACCGAATGTTGCGTATAGCAGAACCGCGAAGGCAAAAACGCCCCCAGGGCCGTATTGCGCATAAACCAGTTTCCCAAAAATAATAGCAAATCCGCAGAACAACACCCACCGTAAGATATTGCCAACGCCGGCTTTGACAGGAGCGATGATTGGAAAAACGAGAAACAATCCGGCCGCAAGGACGAGAAACGCCAATTGCATGATCTCGCCTAGCTCCCGACGGTCAAACAAAGGCAGAAAATGCCCCCCGGAAACCACTGGATACGCATACAACAGCACAATCATAATCAGCAATACGGCCGGCCTGAATTGCGGTCGAAAGCTGATCTCAGCCGTCCGTTTTACTTTCTGTTTCACCATATCATTATCATTCCATAAAGCAATGCTTCACGTTATCACTTTAAAACGCCTATTTATTTATAAAAACATGTGGTTCGGAGCCTATTGCCACGCTCCGGATATCGCCGGAAAAATTCAACCAGCTCCTTGGGCGAATGAACAAAAAAATCGGGGCTTTCCTTTTCCAAAAACGCCCGTGGCTGCCAGCCCCACGTAACCGCCACGATCTTGACCCCGGCAAGGTGGGCCTGTCGGATATCGGATACCGTATCACCAACCATGACCGTTCTGTTGGCAGCAATATTCAATTTCCGCATGGTTCTGATAATTTTCTCAGCCTTGGTCCCGGGGATGTCCGCACCGGCAATCACATCGATGCTTTCGGAAATTTTTTCGCGGGCGATAACGGTTTCGACAATCGTGGATGAATTTGTGGTTATCACAGCAACGGCAAAAACCTTGGAAAGTTTTTGGATCGCTTTTGTCATTCCGGAGAAAACCGGAATTTCCCCTGCGTTTTCTTCCAGTCTCCCATAAGCCGCAAGTTTAAAATCAGCAAGCTCACTCTCGGGAATACCCACCTGCCGACCGATACCTTCCCAGGTCACATCGTCAAGCGCCTCCCAATCTTCTTTTTCGGGAAGCCGCTTATGATGGAACTGACGACAAACTTCTTTCGACCGGCTCAAGCAGTAATCGAAAGAGTCGGCGATCACCCCGTCGTAATCCAGGACAATGAGGAAATCGGCCACATTGATTCTCCTCCCGAAGTTCCCACCAGAGCGGAATCAAGGGGGTATTGGTGTTGGTTTCCATTGGTAAACCTTATCGTTGCATAAAAAGCATGGCGAAGAGAGTTAACATGGCTGAAAATATAGTAAAAAACAGAACATTAGCAACCTGATCAGGGCCTTACCACCGGTGAGGGTAAGGATCTTGTCTGTTTTACGCCATGTTTTTTACCCTTACGGGAAAGCCGGAGAGCTCCAGATCCTTTGTTGCCAAGGGATCGCAGTACAACAGATACGGCTTCTCCCTCGGCGCCGCGGCTCTGGAGCTCTCCGGCTTTTGCAACGTTAAGGTAAACAACGGATTGGCTGCGCCTTTCCGTTAATAAATGCCGGTGATCCGCCACACGCGGGTCATCCCCGGTGTCGGTTTTCTCCGGCCAAAGGCGTGTTTTTGCAGTTGCCCTGCCGACATCACTGAAAAACGATGGGCACAGCTTTCTTTTTATGCGTTACGAAGTCTTTCCAAAGCTTTTCCGGCTTCAGGCGCCAATTGAATGAAATTGGAGAGGGTATCGCAAATATAATCTTCACAGGCAGCACAATTTTCAATGCTTTTTGATCGGCAGCATTTGCGAATCTCGCACATGTTTTCACAATAAAAAAATTTGATGCCGTCAGATTGGCATCCGCTGCAGTTAATCTGCTCCGCTTGAATATCGGCCTTGTACATTTGGGACCATTTTCGGGCCACTGCGTCTCTTTGACTGTCATCATTTGCCCGAGTTGCGATGAAACATTCGCATTTGGAACAGTTTAATCCACAATGAGCAATCATTATTCCCCCTTGAAATCTATAACAGACTTATTTATCGCAGCATTTTTTATATTTTTTACCGCTTCCACAGGGGCAGGGTTCATTGCGCCCAACTTTTTTTGCTGCGATCTTTGTTTTCAGCGGATTCAATAATATTTCTAAATCTTTAATATCCTCAGGTTTATCCGGTTCCAATTCAATTGTGTATTTCCAACCGTTTTTGTCAAAAATGGATTCCAATTCCGTTGCTCTTTTTTTTGTTTGCACATTCACCACAGCGGGATTCTTATCCGTGCCCAATTTCGCTTTTATTGTACCATTAAATATTTTTTGCATTTTTTCTCCGTTACAGCGTTATCGCCGTGTTTGCCCAAAATCGTATGGCGGCCTGTTTTTTGTCCCTCATTTCGACAACTGGAATATATCTCATCCGATACGCTATTTCAACCATTGGTGATATTTGCGATGTGGACACGTATATTTTTCTTTTATTTTTGCCTGCAAGACGTGTAGTGTACAACCTGTTTGCAGTATTTCAGGGGAACCAACAACGAGTGGAGCGTATCCTCAAATGACATCCGAAGCCATCGCCATCACATACGGTATCAGCTCCGCCATCAGCTGGGGGGCCGGAGATTTCAGCGGAGGCTGGGCGTCCCGGCGCAACAGCGTGCTGACGGTAATCCTGTTTTCCCAGGTGGTCGGCGCACTGCTGCTGGTGGCACTCTGCTTTCTCTTTTCGGAATCGGTACCCGCTGCGCCTGTTTTGATATGGGGAGCTGTCGCCGGTATCTGCGGCGTTCTCGGGTTAACGGCTTTTTACAAGGGCCTGGCGTCCGGCCGCATGGGAATCGTCGCCCCCCTTTCGGCAGTGCTGACCGCCGTGATTCCGGTTTCTTTCTCCTTTTTCACGGAGGGTCTGCCCCGCCTGACCCAGATTTCGGGATTCGCGGCAGCCCTTTTGGCGGTCTGGTTTCTCTCCGCGCCGGAAAGCAGCTCCCGGATCCGGAAATCGGAATTCGGCCTGTCGATGGTTGCCGGATTGGGCTTCGGCCTGTTCTTTGTCTGCATCGGACACGTGAGCAGCCAGGGTATATTCTGGCCCCTGGTTGCCGCCAGGACGGCTTCCATCAGCTTGATGGCGATGATCGTGTTCGTGAAAAAGACCCGTTTCGTACCGCCACCAAGCCAGGTTCCCTGCATCGTCCTAACCGGCATTCTGGATACCGCCGGTAACGCCTTTTTCGCCCTGGCCGCCCACACCGGGCGTCTCGATGTGTCTGCCGTCCTGGCCTCCCTTTACCCGGCCACGACGGTTCTGCTGGCCTGGTTCATCCTCAAAGAACGCCTGCAGGGACAGCAGTGGGCCGGTGTCGGCGCTGCGGTGGTCGCCCTGGTGCTGATTTCGATGTAAGAACAGTTGTTTACAAGGAAGTAAGATGAAAATCAAGACATTCGC
>CAZKYZ010000400.1:0-3817 GCA_964557055.1 uncultured Desulfobacterales bacterium | reverse complement strand
CACTGCCGCCGCCGGCACCTGGGAACCGGGAGATTTTGCCTATGGCATACCGGTGCGGCCGGAGGGAGATGCACCCGTGGCCCTGATACAGGTTCCCGATCGGGTCTACCAGGATGTATTTCGCCGCGATTTGGGGGACATTCGTATTTTCAACCACCGTGGCGATATCGTCCCGCATATGATCCGTAAAGCCGAGGAGGCAACGCCTGCCGAATCGTCGTGGCTGACGCTTTCCATCTTCCCGCTGCCGGAACGGGAAGTGGCGGACGGGCTCTATCGGGTTTACATCCGGACGGACAAGGACGGTGCCGTTGTGGACATCAACCGCACCGGGGGTGATCCGAAGGAGGGAACCCCCAGCGGGTCGTACCTCGTCGATGTCAGCGCTTTGAAACAGCCCCTTCAAAAACTGAGTCTTTCCTGGCCGGCAGGCCAGCAGGGCTTTATGGCGAAGATTTCGGTGTCGTCTTCGGATGATTTGGAAAACTGGCAGCTTATTAAAAGCGGTGTGGTCGTGGCAGACCTGCATTACCAGGGGGAGCGGCTGGTTCGCAACACCGTGGAACTGCCCCGGAAACAAGGCCGATACATGCGGGTTGCCTGGGAAGAAGCCGCCGTTCCGACAGCCCTTACCAAAATAAAAGGCGAGCGATACCGGCAGTCGGAAAAACCGGTTCGCATCCGCAAGCTTGTTCCCGCGCTGATTGTGGACCGCAAAGCCGGGGTCTTCGAATTTGAGACCGGCGGGTTTTATCCGGTGAATGAAGTCAATCTGAAATTCCAGCAGGCCAATACAATGGCAAGAGGCGTGCTGAAATCGCGGCCCGATAAAGATGCGGTCTGGAGCGTTCGCAGCAGGGGGTTGTTTTATTCCCTTAACATGCAGGGGGCTCTTTTTGAAAATGATCCGATATCCGTATCCGAGGTGACGGACCCATTCTGGCGGCTGGAAATCGATTCGTCCGACGGGGCGATCGGGGAGGATCCGCCTGTGCTGGTGGTTCAGTACCAGCCCCAGGAACTTCTCTTTGTGGTCCAGGGGGAAGCGCCCTTTACCCTTGCTTTTGGAAGTGCCGCCGCAGCACCCATGGATGCCCCCCTGCCCGGCCTGCTGAAAAGCATCCGCAAAAAAGACAGAGACAACCTTGTCCGCCGCGCGTCTATCGGTGAAGAGATAACCCTGGGCGGTGCGCAGCAGCTTCATCCGTCGTGGAGAACAATGGACTGGAAGCGCTGGGTGCTCTGGACCGTCATGGTGGCCGGTGTCCTGCTGATTGCCGTGATGGCCTGGCGGCTCTATTCCCGAATGAACAGTGAAAAAAGCAGGAATTGAAAGAACACTGCATGCAGCGTAGCAGAGGAGCAAGATGGACTCTTTTTCATATCAAAAAGGCAACCTGTTTGTGGAGAATATTCCCGTGGCGGACATCGCCCGGGAAGTGGGAACCCCGGTCTATATTTACAGCAAAGCGACATTTATTGATCACCTGACCAAGATCAAGAAGGCGTATACGGATATCGATACAACCGTCTGTTTCTCCATCAAGGCCTGCGGGAACATTCACATCCTGCGGTTTATGGCGGAGCAGGGCAGCGGTTTCGACGTGGTCAGCGGGGGCGAACTCTTCCGGGCCCGGGAGGCCGGGGCGGATATGGCCAAAACCGTGTATGCCGGTGTCGGCAAAACGGACCATGAGATCGTGGAAGCCCTGGACGCGGACATCGGGTACTTCAATATCGAATCCGAAGAGGAGCTGGAAAACATTATCCGCATTACCAGGGCGAGAGGTAAACGGACCAGGGCCGCCCTGCGTGTCAACCCGGATGTGGACCCCAAAACGCATACTTACATCACCACCGGGAAAAAAGAGAGCAAGTTCGGCGTGGACATCGAACTCGCCAGGCGGGTATTCGACACTTACGGCAACAACGGTTGCGTTGACCTGTGTGCTATCCATATTCATCTGGGATCGGGCGGTAAAACCATTGATCCCTACGTCGAAGCCCTGAAGAAAATACTTGCCCTGGTGGATGATCTGACAGCTGCCGGACATCGCATTGAAGCCATCGACCTGGGGGGCGGGTACGGAGCCGATTATACTACCGGATACGGCCCTACGGCTGTGGACTACGCCCGCGGCATTGTTCCCCTGCTGCGGGACAGAGACCTCAAACTGATTCTGGAACCCGGCAAAAGCATTGCTGCCAACGCCGGCATCCTGCTGACCCGGGTGCTGTACCGCAAGACCGGCGGCAGCAAACGGTTTGTTATCGTAGATGCCGGCATGAACGATCTGCTGCGGCCTCCCCTGTACGGTGCTTTTCATTTTATCTGGCCGGCGTCCGTGGCGGACCGGCACCTGCCGGCGCAGAAAAAGGAGACCATGGAAATGGATGACCTGGAAACGGCAGACATCGTCGGTCCCATCTGTGAAGGCAGCGATTTCTTCGCACAGGACCGGGCAATACCTGCTGTGAAACGGGGTGATCTGTTGTCTATTTTCACTGCCGGGGCCTATGGGGCCACCATGAGCAGCAATTACAACGCCCGCCCGATGCTGCCGGAAGTTCTCGTGGATGGGGATCAATATCAGGTGATCCGCCGGCGACAGACTTACGAGGACCTCATCCGGCTGGAAAGGTAGGGGATCAAGGTGAAGGTTCCCAATCGTTTTACAGCCCTCCGGGATGCGTTTCTGGCCGGCTTGTTTCAGCATGATTATGCAAAGGCCTGTTCTGTATACAGCGAAATATTCCACCAGATGATCGAATGCGGTCCGCCTGCCGAGGAAGACCAGAAAGCCCTCAACCAGGTGCAGCGGGCTTTCCACCGGTATTCAGCCGTGTTAAAACGGCGCTGCGCAGACACCCACCGGCGCATGAAAAAAGAAATGGCCGGCCTTGTGCGTCGGCAGTGCGCCTGCGTTGAAATGGTTGATGCCCGCGACTGGAAAATAAAGTGCGGACTTACGGAGCGTTTGCTGGAAATCGTCCTGCCGACCGTCTCTTCGCTCCAGCTTTCCAGCGGCTGCAGCAATTTTTGCCGCCGCTGCAACGAATGGGCGCTGCCCGGCGTGCGCAAACACTTTTCGTACGCGGCGGCCATCGATATATTTCGCCGCCTGCATGAATCCGGCAATACGGATTTTTCTTTGTACGGCGCGTCGGATCCTCTGGACTGGCGGGATGGAGACCGGACCATTGTTGACCTTATCGATTTTTTGGATTCCATCGGCGTACGGTCCCGTTTCGGCCTGCTGACGAAATTGCCCCGCGGATCTTCCCGGATCGTCGCGGCGCTGGTGACACGAAACATCGATTTCGCTGTCAGCGTTACCGCGCGAAACCGGGATAAAATGCTGCGATTGCAAAAACAAAACGGGGTCGTTTTCCAGGTGCAGCACGATACCGAGGACCTGCTGATTCCGGCCGGACGGGACGAGGACTTTCGGACGGTTAAATCTTCCACAACCGACAATTACGGTGTTGAAATTACTCCGGATGGGGCCTATATTACCATACCGACGTTTACCAGTGCACTGAACCCGACGGGGCAGTTCCGGCAGCCGATTTATCCAGAAACCGAATGTGTAGTGGAGAAAAGGACCGGCCGGGAGGCGCTCCTGGTGGCGTACTTCAAACCGCTCCGGGTCGTGAATTGTGATGGTGAGGCCGGATTTTTTGAAAACCTTCTGGATCCCCAGGTTGAAAATCTGCTGCTGGATGGTGTTTCCGAGGAAGCGGTTCCCCCGGGCATGATGGGACTGGAAGAGTTTTTTCGATCTTTTGATCCGGAAGCGGTGAACCGAAGAAAGAC
>CAZKYZ010000399.1:3075-3826 GCA_964557055.1 uncultured Desulfobacterales bacterium | reverse complement strand
GGGGCAAACGATATACTTTCGATCAGTTTCGTCGCCACACTTCCCAGTACCATGGACCTCAGGGCCCCGCTTCCTCTTCGTCGTATAATGACCGCTGCATATCCGTTGTGCGCTTCCCGAATAATATCGCGCGCAATCCCTTTTTGGCGATTGCGAATCAACACCTTGATCGATTCTTTATCGAAACCGCCTTGCAATAATAGCTTGCGTGCTTTGCCCATGGTCGCATCGATTTCTTTGCGCTGTTCGGTTTCCCAAGCCTTGACATGGAGGACGACTTTGATGCTTTTCGGTTCCTTTGCCAGATCCCAGTAGCATTCCGGAACGATGTTAAACACATGAAACAGAACTACCTTGTATCTCTGAAAAGGCTTCATTGTGGCAAAGTATCGAACCGTTTCCAGGCTGCGTTTTGACCCGTCAAGGGGCAGTAAAATTTTATCTTTTTTTATTTTTTGCATGATCTCCTCCTTCTTGATACGCAGCCGAAGGTACCAATTCGTTTCCGAGCTCTCTCTTATTTTCTCTATGATCGATCATATAAAGAAGTTTCGCGCATCCTTCCAGCTCCCCTTTCAGCACCAAAAGGTCCTCACGGTTGATCGCAAACGCGCGCACATACAATTTGCGATAATGTTTGGGCACGCGATCATAGGAGGTCAGAATGCTGATCAGTCGACCGCCGTGATCCCGTATGATATCGGTTAACACCTTAATGGATCCCGGGCGGTCCTCGATTAAAAAAGCGAAT
>CAZKYZ010000399.1:0-3065 GCA_964557055.1 uncultured Desulfobacterales bacterium | reverse complement strand
GTAAGGGAAATGAGCGCTTTAAAGACATCGGTCTGCGTAATGACACCCACCAGGCGCTGCTCGTGATCCACAACCACGACTCCGGAAATCTTGTTAACCAACATAATTTCCGCTGCTTCTTCGATGGTATAGTCAAACGGAACCGTAATGACTTCCTTGTTCATGATCTCTTTCAGCTCCAGTTTTGAATTGAGATAATGCAGTTCATACGCATCGAGAGTCGTTGCATCGGATGCTGAAGCTCTTTTGATATCAATATCAGTCACTACGCCGACAATCTTTTCTCTCTTCATCACCGGCAGAATTCGAATATGATGCTTTTCCATCAATTTGACGGCATCCTGCATGGAAGTGCCGGGTTCAACGGTAACAACTTTTTGGGTCATCCAGTTATTTACAAGCATTGTATGGCCTCCTTATGGTATAGGATATAAAATCAATATCTGCTATCGCGTTCGATGAAGCTGCATGTGGGCCAGGTTAAACGATCGCTACCGGCTGAAGAAAGCAATGGCTATAGCAATCCTTCTTCTCTGTCGACACGCACGCTGAGCAAAGCTACCGGGCATCGCCGATACAGTTTTTCTGCACATGACCCCAGCAACACACCCGCAATGTTTCCGCGCCCCTTGTTGCCCATGACAACCAAATTCGCTTTTTCCTCCTTTATGGTATCGAGCAGTACTTGAAAGGGAACACCTGTTTTTATAATCGTTTTCTTGAAAAGATCAACTTGCCCTGTCGCTTGGATCAGCTTTTCAATAAGCTTTTTGCGATCTGTTTTCAGTTTCGCGACATAGTCTTCCATGTCAAAAGCGACATAACAGCCCAGTGCCCGTTCAATGTGTTCCAGGGCGGTTTGATTGATCGCGTTCGCCACGATGATTTCCGCATCAATTCCCCGGGCCATCTTGACCGCATAAGCAAATATCCGGGCGGAGTATTCGGAACAGTCGCAGGCGACAATAATTTTTTTTCTTTTCTTTTCCATTGCACCCCCTTCGTTTGGCTCTTTAAAAAGATGCTCTTTTGGTAAAATGTGAATCTGCTGCAGGTCGTTACAGCGATATATAGCAAGTCGTATGCCATCCTTTGATTAATACACTATTAAGTTTAACTATATGTATTTAAAAAGATTATAATTTTTGGATTGGTTTTTGGGGAGGCTTTTGTGTCAGTTTTTTTTCCATTCTGCAAACGATGGCACATCATAAGAGCCTTATTGTCAGCCCATATCACAGGCCATCAATCTAGACGCCAAACAGTTTCTGACCGGGGAAATATGAAGTGCTATTTGTCTGCAGATGCGGAGGCTTCGAAAACCGTACGAGATTAATTTTGCAAGGGGGACGAACTATCCGTCATCAACCGTGGTTTTAAATTTGAGCTGGTATTTATCGATTTTAGAATGCAGGGTTGGTCGCGACAACCCCAGCAATTTGGCTGCCTGGGAGCGGTTGCCATCGGTTTCCATCAGTGCTTCGGCAATGATAATGCCGGCGAATTGGTCCATAAGCGATTCAAACAAACTAACCTGTTGTCCGCGCCGCAACTCTTTGCGTACCACTTTGCGCAACAGATCTTCTGGATTGTGGGTTGGTATGTCACCAACCCCTTTCTCGCCATCAATGGCAGCGCTGATATCTTCAGCGCTTATTGGGGCACCACGATTAAAAATAATTGCCTTTTGGATAGTGTTGGCAAGTTCTCTCACATTTCCGGGCCACGCATATGTCATCAGTTTTTCAATTGCTTTTTCCGTAATTCCGGGGTTCTCAATGCTATTTTGGGCTGCGTAACTGCAAAGAAAATATTCGCTCAGTAAACTGATGTCACTTTTTCGCTCCCGCAATGGAGGGAGCCAGATGGTAACGACCTTAAGCCGATAATATAAATCTTCACGGAAAAGACCCTCGGTGAGGGCTGTTTCCAGATCGCGGTTTGTGGCTGCAATAATGCGTACGTCAACCGGTATGATATCCCTTCCTCCCAGCCGTTCGACACTTTTTTCCTGTAACAGTCTCAGGATTTTGGCTTGGATCGAAAAAGGCATGTCACCAATTTCATCCAGGAAAATAGTCCCTTTGTCCGCTTGTTCAACCTTGCCGATTCGCCGGTGAGCGGCACCGGTGAATGCACCTTTTTCATATCCGAACAGTTCACTTTCCAGAAGATTTTCCGGTATGGCGACACAATTGATTACATGGAAGACTTTATCAGCCCTCAGACTGTGTTGATAAATAGCCCTGGCCACCAGTTCTTTGCCGGTCCCGGATTCACCTCGCACCAGTACGGTCGCATCTGATGATGAAACACGCCCGATAAGCTTGTACACATCCTGCATCGGTTTACTGCGGCCGACAATCGCCTCGCGGGATGCCTCCTGGGGCATGGCATCCACGTCGATCGGACTCCTGCGGAAACGTCCGGTGCCCAGAGCCTGCTTGATTGTCCCCAGCATTTCCGGTATGTCAAAAGGCTTCAAAATATAGTCAAAGGCACCCATTTTGGTGGTTTCTATGGCTGTTTCGGTGGTACCGTAGGCGGTCATGATGATAACCGGCAACTTTGGGTCCATAGCGTGGATTTTTTTAAACGTCTCTATGCCGTTTATTCCCGGCAAACGGATATCCAGGAGAATGAGATCGGGTGCAAGCCCATTGGCGAGCTTATCGAGACCGGCTTCCCCTGAAGCGGCATCGACGACATCGTATGCTTCTGCTGTCAGCAGTTTTTTAAAACTGGCACGTAATTGATCGTCATCATCAATAATCAGAATCTTACTCACGATCGGACTCCTTGATGGGCAGTTTCAGGCAAAAGGTCGTCCCCGAACCCGGCTTGGATTCTATGGTCAGCTCGCCTGCGTGCTCTCCGATTATGCGGGCAGCGATGCTCAGGCCCAATCCGGAGCCTTCCTCTTTGGTCGTAAAAAAAGGTTGTAAAATCTTTTCTTGAAGGTCGACTGGCACTCCCGGGCCGTTATCCGATATTCTTATAACGGCAACCGTGCGATTGGTTCCGGTACGGATAACATCCTCATGGATGATTATTTCGCCACCGTG
>CAZKYZ010000398.1:0-3840 GCA_964557055.1 uncultured Desulfobacterales bacterium | reverse complement strand
GACTCCTGCCGCGGAAAAGCCTTTCGGCATGGCAATTCTCATTGGTCTGCCCTTCATGTTGAATATTGAGTTAAATTATATCATTTTACAAATCGTGTAAAAATTGTCAATGTTTGACTAATCGGCCGGGGTCTCTTATATTCGTGTGCAAAGATACATATCGATCAATTAGGGCTGCAAGGATCTGATGAAAGACATGCAAAACGATCACCCGGAAACAATCCCCTGCCCGTTCTGCGGAAGCAGGCTGACCCTGCAGCGAGCCTGAAAGCAGGTGCGGCTTTGCTGCAGGTCTTGCGGCAAAACATACAGCATTGAATCTTTCCGGGAAGCTTTAGATGACGACCTGGAAGAAGCCCTCGCTTTTATTCCCTGCAACCGGTTATAACCAAGATGGTAATCAGCAGTCTCTTTCCCGTTTTTGCATTGATCGCACTCGGCATCGCATTGAAACAGAGTCGCCTGACCAACGAAAACTTCCTGAAAACCTCCGACCGCCTGATCTATTTTATTTTTTTCCCAACCCTCCTGTTCTGGAAAATCGGTTCCGCCGGCACCGATCTGCTCTATGAGTGGGGATTGTGCCGGGCGGCCCTGAGTGCCGTTTTGATCACCTTCCTGGTCAGCACCCTCTGTTTGAAGCTGTTCAGAATTTCCGCCTACCAGGCGGGGTCCTATTCCCAAAGCTGCTACCGTTTCAACACCTATATCGGCGTCGCGGTAATCATGAACGCCATGGGAGAGGCAGGCGTGCGTCATTTCGGGATTCTGATCGGCATCGTGATTCCCTTTATCAATATACTGTCCGTCGCTGTCCTGATCTGGTTTTCGGCGGGAAAGATATCACCCCGTCAACGGTTGCTGCACCTGCTGAAATCCATCTTCTCCAACCCGCTGATCATCGGCTGCCTGGCAGGCATTGCCTATTCCCGGCTGGGAAATGGTTTCCCCACATACCTTGACAATGCTTTTCGGCTTATGTCCATGGCGACCCTGCCGCTGGCGCTGCTGTCGATCGGCGGCTCCCTGACCGTCAAAAGCCTCACAGGCAATCTGCCCGTTTCTCTGGCGGCGGCAATGTTCAAGCTGGTGCTGCTGCCCATAACGGGCTGGTACCTGCTGCACCTGTTCGGTGTTGCCGGAGATCAGTTCAAGGTGGGCATGCTCTTTTTTGCCCTGCCGACCTCTACGGCCATTTATGTACTTTCGTCACAGTTCGGCAGCGACACGCGACTGGCGTCATCCGCCATTGTTTTGTCCACGGGGCTTTCTTTCTTTTCGCTGACATTTGTACTGGCCCGTTTTTTTTAGATCAAAAGGATTTTGCGGCAGCATGGAAACCAATTTTCTAATCACCATTGAATACGACGGAAGTCCCTACCACGGATGGCAGCGCCAGAAATCGGACCCCACGATCCAGGCTGAAATTGAAAACGCCCTGGAAACCATGACCGGCAAAAAAATAACCGTAACCGGTTCCGGGCGCACGGATGCCGGTGTGCATGCCCTTGGACAGGCCGCCAACTTCACCTGCGATACCGGCCTGCCGCCCGCTGTTTTCCAGAAAGGGTTGAACAGTCTTCTTCCCGATGATATCATCATCACCGATTGCCTGCGGGTTCCGGCCGATTTTCACGCCCGCTTCAGCGCCATCGCGAAAACATACCGGTACCGGATCGTCAATCAACCCACGGCACCGGCCATCGGCCGGCAGTATGCCTGGCATATCGCACAGAAAATGGATCTGGGAAGTATGCAGGCAGTAGCACGGATTTTGCTGGGAGAACACGATTTCAAATCCTTCGAAGGAAGCGGGAGCCCCAGGGCCCACACCATCCGCACTGTCCGGCGGGCGGAAGTTGCTGCTGCAGAAAACCGGTTCATAGACATCACCATCGAAGCGGACGGTTTTCTGCGGTACATGGTCCGCAACATCGTCGGCACCCTTGTGGCGGTGGGACGGGGAAAAATCACGGCCACCGATGTCCGGGAAATTCTCAGGGGTAAAGACCGGTCGGCAGCTCCGGCGACTGCGCCTCCTCACGGTCTCTTCCTGGTACAGGTCGATTACCCAAAAGAAAATCGGGTCATCTGATCTGCAGATACCATGATTCTGACATATCCAGCAACCGACAGGACATTGGGACTCAGGGGCAACCCTGCCGCTGAAAGGCCCCTTTGCCATTACTCCGTATTCTTTTCCTGCGGTCGCCGGAAATGTCCGGGGTCATGAAACAGTTCCGGGTTATCCTTGTGCTTCAGAAAAGCTTTTCGCAAAGCGTCACACCCCGCCAGGTCTTTGTCCACCAGGTCGGTGTTCAACAGCTTGATCACCATATCCCCGTCCGTCAGCTGGTAGGACGCCACGTAAAACGATTTCATATCATTGTCGACTATACCGTCGGTCGTCCCGATTACCTCTAATTGAACACAGGCGACACCGCCGATATTGACGGGATAACCCCGGTAATAGAAACCGTCCCTGTCCGCAATATAATGAATCATGTATTCGGTATCGGAAAACTTCAATATCAGCATGCCTTCCTTTGAAACGTCATCTCCTTCTTCATCGCTGGCGATCTCCCACATGCCCAAAACGGATGGATCAATGGGGATGTTGTGTTCCTCCGTCAGCGGTTCATCATACCAGCATCCAGTCAGAACAAGCAGTAACAGCATACAAATCGCTATCGTGTTTTTCATATACAGATCCTCCTTTAATTATCATTGGAACGGGTTACGCGAACCACCGTATTGGTCTCCACCGGGCCGGTCATTGTAACGGATCCGGATCCGCTCGAAACGCCTGTTTCTGTATATCCCGGGACCCCAATTTTTGCATAATGGACGTGCAAAGCCGCCAAGTCTTTACGGGCGCTTTGTAATTGCTCCGGACTCAACCGGCTTGCCAGAAAATCCCGCTGTTGCTGCCCGAGTCTGCTACCACGTTCAGCCGCCAGGGAATACAATACAAAAGCCATCAACGGATCTGGCTTTTGGGCGATGCCGTATTGGAGCATGTACCCCATGCCGTAGCAGGCCAGCCCCTCGCTTTCGTTTTTAAACGAGGCTTCCCGAAACAGTTTTTTGGCTTCGCGCATACGATCGGGATCATCACGAAAATGTTCAAGGTACAAAAACCCAAGGCTCACCTGGGAGTGCGTTGATCCTCCTGTCGCCGATTGTTTATACCAATAAATTGCCTTTTCGATATTTTTTTCCGCACCCACACCATGGGCGTAACAATAAGCGAGCATTCCCGATGCACGATCATGGCCGGATTCCGCTGCAGCTGCATACCAGGTTAGAGCCACGGCGTCATCCGCAGGTGTCCCCACGCCTTGGCGATGGCACTCCCCTAAGCGCCACTGAGCCTCGGGCATACCCGCTTCGGCCAGGAGGCGGTATCCATTAAAGATTTCCGAATCATCCTCGGCTATATTCCGGGGGTTATCGAAAAAAGAATCTATGAAGGCGCCTGCTTCCGGATGGCCGTTTCGGGCGGCGCGCAAATACCACGAAATCGCCGTTTCAAAATCCTTGGCCTGAAAATCACCACAATAAAAATGATCCGCCAGTTCATACTGGGCGGCGGCATCTCCTTTTTCAGCATTGCGTATGGTGATCTCATGGTCAACCCCGATGCCGAAAAAAACGCCTGCCATCATAAGGACCAGAGGAACACCCACATACTTTGCCAGTTTTTTGGAAGCCTCCTCACCGATAAGTCTGGTAAGCCCTGCCGAACGGCGTCCATGGATAAACAATTCCGGATGTTTGAAGGCCAACCAGGAAAAGGGTATCAGAAAAACAGAAATAACCAAGACAACCCTCGAAAAG
>CAZKYZ010000397.1:0-3843 GCA_964557055.1 uncultured Desulfobacterales bacterium | reverse complement strand
GATATTACAGCATAATACAAAATTGAGGTGCGGAATCGGTAATCACCAGGAAATCCTGTCCATCATGTTGATCCCGCCTAAAAAGAGTTTCGACAAGATTTACAGGATTTACCGGCGAAATAATGGCCGGGAGTAAACCAATGACGGAAAGCAGGCAGAACATCGGGCAGGTTGTTCAGGAGGTCACGGACGACCTCCAGGCGTATTATCCCAAAACAGTGCTGTTGTTCGGGTCTGCGGCCCGATTACTGAACGGAATTGGCGGTGAGGACGCCCCCAACGATATCGATATGATATTTGTGGGCAACAATGTTCCTTTCCAGCCAATGAACAGGAGCTACCCTTTTCCCCTGGAGCTTCACCATGTGCGGGTTCACCGTATTGTCGAGATTGCCAGAACACTGCGTTATGACCCCAAAGCGGTTGCCCTCTCAAAGCTGTACGGCGCCACTCTTGCCAGGCAGCATTCCATCAATATTATTATTGCTGCCATGCTGCTGGGAAAGGCATACAATGATTTTGGCATCGAACAGATTGTCGTTGGCAATACCCTGGACGCGCGGGATTATTCCTTTCACCGGGTCCTCTATGGGGAAAACTGGTGGCAAGAACTGACCCGGTATGCCAGGGAACGGAGAGGTGTGCTTGGGAGGCTCAGCGACAAGGTTGTAAAGCGCTATGAATTTGATCCGACCTGATCCGCAAATTGACCCACAGAAGCGCTGGTACCGATTATTTATCGGAAAATAGTAATGTTGGGGCAAGTGACAAGCTCCGGCGGTTCATGAAAGAATCGTTCCAAAACCATTGCTATCTGGGTCGGTCCTGCAGCCCCGGATAGTTGCGATAACAGGGTATGTCCGAATTTGAAGTTGGCACAAAAATAGGACGAGAATCGGTGAAAGCGCCGTATGGCGATTTCAGGGCCGAAATATTCGACAGAATAACGCAACAGCCGCAGGGCGGTTTCAAAATAGATGTTCCGGCCGGGGTGAAAGCCGCTTATCCATTGGGCAAAAACCCAGGGCTGAGCAACCGCTATTCTTCCCAAAGCGACACCGTCGCACCCGGTGGTTTGCATCATTTTCAGGCAGTCATTTTCGGAAAACACATCACCGTTGCCGAAAACCGGTATTCCGACGGCTTCCGTAACGCGACCGATGTATTCCCATTTGGGGGGGCGGGTTCTTCGATCCGGTGCAACCCGTGGATGGAAGGTCAATGCATCGGCGCCACCGTCTTCTAAACGGATGGCCATTTCAACAGCTTTTTCCGGGTTGTCTTCCCAACCGGTCCTGAATTTTGCGAATACCGGGATATTGACTGCATCCCGAATGGCTCGCAGAATCCGGGAAACCAAAGGAGGGTTTTTTAACAGTGCGGCGCCGTAGCCACGTTTGCAAAAAGCGGCCACAGAACAGCCAAGATTGATATCCACACCGAAGAAGCCTTCCGATTCGATGCGGCGGGCGGCAATGGCCATCTTTTCCGGTTCGTTTCCGAAAATCTGGCAGACCAGTTTCGGCAGTTCTTCTTTTCTCCACATAAATCCGTCCGTTGTGCGACCGTGAGTTGGTGGGATGGATCGCGCTCCGTTCATCTCGGTAAAAAGAAGGCCACAGTCGCCAAATTCGGAAACAATCTGTCGAAAAGCGACGTTTCCGATTTTAGACAGGGGTGCTAAAACCAGGCGGTTGGCAATGGTTTGTTTCCGGATGGTCAACGAACGGTTCAGCAGCGCATTCAAAGGCGTGTCTGTTTTCATAATAACCCGGCAATCCGAATTCTGAATAAGTGGCGTGCTCAAATTGTTTGTTACCGATAAGCACTTGATAATCAGTATCATATAGATTATAAAAAAACGATAATTAACAGGTGCTGTTTCAGTATCAGTGCTGTGGTGGATTCAGGAGATGTTCAGCATGTCTTCACTAGCGGAACTCACATTTAAATCATCAGCGACCTTTTCCTTTATAGAAGAAATCGGCAGAGGAGGAATGGGGATTGTTTACCTGGCTGAGAAGCACTGTGAGGGCGTCAGCGATCTGGTGGTGATTAAAACCATCCGTTTCATGACGGACCGCCAGCTTGAGCGTTTGAAGCGGGAAGCCAACATTGCTGCTGCTTTGCGCCATGAAAATATTGTGCGTTCCTACGGTATGGAATCCATCCCTTTCGAGAAACTGCCCATCGCCTTCCAAGAGGAGATCAGCAACCTTAAAAAAGAGCCTCGGCGCAGGAGGAGCCGCAGTAAAAGTAAAGAGATAATTTCCAATATGCGCATGGGAAGGACACCGCCGTTCATAGAGTCTGCCGAATCCCAAGTGGTAATCGAGCATGATCAGAATGTGCACCACGGAAAACGGGTGTATCTTATGATCATGGACTATATCGAAGGGTGGGATTTGCGCGAAATTTTGACCAAACATATCAAAAACGGTCTTCTGATTCCCATTCCGCTGGGGGCCTTTATTGTCAGCCGGATCTGCCGGTCCCTTGAGTATGCTCACCGGTTTCTGGTGCACCGCGACATTTCACCAGAGAATATTCTCATCAATGCCCTGGGCGTTGCCAAACTGACCGATTTTGGTATTGCTGTTGCGGCGGATCAGGAAATATATGGTATGGCCGGAAAGGTTCAATATATGGCTCCAGAGCAGATCAAACGGGACATGGTGGACAACCGCAGCGACATTTTTTCCCTAGGCCTGATGGCCTATCATCTGACAACCGGGATCAGTCTTTTTCTTTGCCCCAAGGATTTATCTTTTAAAGAGCAGGCGGCTTTTTACAAGACCATCCTTGAAAAGGAAATTGTTCCGCCCCACAGCGTTTGCAAAGACGTTCCGGAAACATACTCCAGAATTATCATGAAAATGCTCGAATTGGAGCCTACCGAGCGGTATCAGGATGTTGAACAGGCCGGTAACGATATTGAAAAGAAATATCTATACGCCAAGGGATTTGGGCCAACCAACAACAGCCTGGCGGCGTATCTGAAAATTTTTGAATCCGATTTTCATGATTACACCAAACAAGATCTTGCCCAGTTAAGTTTTATGGCAACCGGTGACCATAAAATTCACATCCGCAGAAAGTTGAACCGAACCCTGTACACAGCTGCAGGGAAACGTATGCTCCAGGATCGGCGGATCCAACATAATCATAAAAATTCGCAACTGTTGAAAAAGGAGTAGGCGCCGATCCCTTCCTTTTGCGCTCACATTTTGGCAGCCCCACGCACGATTTGGCACCACCTGTGCCGCCTGAAAACAGTTTCGTCAAAGAGGCTGTACTATCGATTCCTCAAAACAAGGAGGTATATTTGTAATGACACCAGCATCCGAACATGCGCTGAACGGGCTTAGAGACCTCTCAACCCTTAAATGGTATGTAATCCCGTTTCTTGCTATCTTGTTTTACATCTATGCGAAGGAGATCAAAAAAGCGAGGGAAACCGGGAACTGGAATGCTGTCCTTGCAGGTTTGACTATTTTTGGAATGGATTTTATCAACGAAACATGGAACGGATGGGTCTTTTATCTTACCCAGCACTCCGCCATGTGGACCACTCCCGGTGATACGGCTCTCAGAACCATGGTGGGCTGGAATATTGAAATTATGTTTATGTTCGCTATTTCCGGAATTATTTATTACAACACGCTTTCGGAGAACAAGGAAGACCGGGTGCTAGGTGTGCCCAACTGGTGGTTCTGGGCTGTCGGGTATTCGGTATTTTGCGTATTTGTTGAGTGCCTGTTGAATATGGGCGATCACCTGGTATGGGAATATGCCTGCTGGAACCGTTCATTTAAAGGGGTATGGCTGATTTTTTTCTTTGGC
>CAZKYZ010000396.1:0-3848 GCA_964557055.1 uncultured Desulfobacterales bacterium | reverse complement strand
TGATACAATAACCTTCCAGGTTATTGGTGGCAATGCTGGAATACTGATCGGGAAAAAAGGGCAAACGCTAGAAGCAATTCAATATATTATCGAAAAGGCGATTAACAATAAATGCGAAAACAGACAGGCAGTCCTTATCGATATTGAAGATTATATGGAGAACAAAATTTCCAGGTTGGAAGGTATGGCCATCAAAACGGCTGAAAAAGTGAAAAGAATCGGAAAACCCATTTCCGTCGGCCAGATGAACTCTCAGGATCGAAAAATAGTACATATCGCCCTAAAAGACGATCCAGACATTCGGACCCAGAGTGTGGGAGAGGGTTACTATCGAAAACTGGTTGTTTTTCCCAAAGGGTTTTCACGAAAAAAACAAAAGGGGCCGGAAAACCATGCCCCGAATCCGAAATGACAGCACCCACTATCGCGGCCATATCCACCCCGGAAGGAAGAGGTGCCATCGGCATTGTGCGGATTTCTGGACAGGCATCATTATCGTTGATTCGGCGTATTTTCGTTCGAAAAGGTTTTTGTCCATCCGATCAGGACCAGGATGCGCCCGACTTAAAAAGTCATTGCTTGTATTACGGCAACCTCGTCGACCCAGAAAGCAATTGCATTGTGGATGAAGTTTTGGTTATCGTGATGCACGCGCCTCGTTCCTACACACGCGAAGATATCGTTGAAATACAATCCCATGCCGGGCCAGCTGTTCTGAAAAAAATCCTCCAGCTTGTTGTCCAAAACGGTGCCGAGCTTGCAGAACCTGGAGCTTTTACCAAAAGGGCCTTTTTAAACGGCAGGATCGACCTTACGCAAGCGGAGGCTGTTGCCGACATCATAGCGGCTGACAGTGAAGACGCCGCCGAACTCGCCATCGGCCATCTGGGCGGACGTCTTTCCAAGCGCGTTCAGGAGATACACGCAGAACTGCTTGCAATCGCGGCTTCGATGGAGGCAGGCATAGAATTTTCAGAGGAACTTGAAAATGAGACGAACACGGCAGACGAAACCGATAAACTTGAAATCCTTATAAACCGGGAGATACGCCAATTAATCGACGATCATGAAAGCGGACAGATGATAAAAGAAGGTTACCGCATTGCGATTTGCGGCAAACCGAATGTCGGAAAATCCAGCCTTATGAACCGGATGGTCGACAAGGATCGCGTAATCGTAACCGATATCCCCGGTACAACCCGGGACACCATTGAAGAAAAAATTCTGATTGGCGGCCATCTGGTTCGAATTTGTGACATGGCGGGCATACATGACAGCGGGGATCCGTTGGAGAACATCGGCATCAGCCGAGCCCGGGAATACATTCAACGAGCGGAACTCGTCTTGTTTGTCATGGATATTAGCAGACCGTTTGACAACAACGACAGAGATATTTTTAAAAGCATAAGACAAAAAAATATTATTGCCGTTAAAAACAAAATTGATCTGCTGGAGCAAATATCCTCGGATACCTTTACTGATTATTTCAACAACACCCCGTCTGTTGAAATTTCCGCGAAATACGACTTACAGACGGAACAATTAAAAACGATGATTGCCAATCAAATTGAACTGGCGACCGATATTAATCCGAAGACCGAGGTGGCTCCAAATTTCAGACAAACCCAGATTTTGAAAGATGTAGAACGGGAGAGCAGGCATGCTCTTGAAGCAATGAAAAAGGGTATTTCTGCCGAGCTTGTCGTAGAAAATTTGTATGCGGCCTGCCGAAAAGCCGAGGAGATCTTGGGTAAGCACATCGGAGAAGATGTTCTTGAACAGGTGTTTAAACGATTTTGTATTGGGAAATAGTGTTTCACGTGAAACAATGGCGGAGGGACTTACGGGCTTGATGTTGTCCAACCCGGGTGGGCCGCTCAGGAAAGACAGATAACCCAGGAGACAGACATGGAATTTGATTTAGAGGAGCTGTTTGCCGAATATGAAGAACTGCTACAACAGGCGGAAACCGTTTTTGAAACGGTTAAAAAAGAAAATAAAGCAGAAGTACGTTGCGAGGTCGGCTGTGCGGATTGTTGTCACGCTCTGTTTGATCTGACATTGATAGAGGCGTTGTATATTAATTCCCACTTTCATCGACTATTAAAAGATGAGGAAAAAGCAGTTTTTTTGGATAACGCTAACCGTTCAGATCGAGAAACCCATATCATCAAGAAAAAAGCCTATAAAGACTTGCAGGCTGGCAAACCGGAAAAGGAAATCCTTCAGGAGATGGCCGAGAAGCGTATCCGCTGTCCCCTTCTGCAGGAGGAAAACCAGTGTCGCCTGTATTCATATCGGCCAACAACATGTCGATTTTACGGCATCCCGACCGCCATCGGCGGCGAAGCCCATACTTGTGGCTTGTCCGGATTTATCCGCGGGAAAAAATATCCAACCGTTGCTTTGGACAAAATTCAACAGCGCCTGTATTCGCTTTCAGCAAGAGCTGCCAAGCGTATTAACTCAAAATTCGATGGTCTTGCGGACATGCTGGTACCGCTGTCCATGGCATTGTTGGCCACCTATGATAAAGAATATCTCGGAGTGCGGAATTCAGCCTCGTTAGAACAGAAGAACAAAGAGGAATGAAATAGAAATGGAAAAAGAAGAGATGGAAAAAAAGAGGGCAATTTTTGAAAGCATGTCTCCGCGTCGCAGGAAGCATATACAGGACAAAATTGGCTTTGGAAATTGGAATCCCTTTCAGGAACCCAAAGACCCAATCGAGATACGAAAAGACAAAACAAAGAGAACATCAAAAGCGTTGTTTCAAAAGTTTACCCATGAAACCGCAATTAAGAAATACAGCAACAGCTATGGCCAGGGTGTGCTGGAGATGTGTATGGGATTGATCAATAATGACGAAAAAGTGAGAGGAATGTACGAATTTTCCCTTTGGTATCACCGTTTGCTCCAAAAGGAGGGGTGTGAAGAGTAGGCAGGCCTTTGTTATGCCAATTATCCCCGGATTGGCTGTTTTTGGCCTGGTAGAGCGGTGTTTTGAAAAACCCACCTTTGGATATGCGGGCGGCAGAAAAAACGATACCTGGGGGCTGTTTGGGGGCCGGCCGTTTTTTGTTTATTTACAGGGGTATAGGATGGTTTCTGTGGGATGTCGACGTGTATAAACGGTTGGGGCAAAACCGGCTCCTGGAACGGTAGCGCAGGGACTTATTCTTCAATACGGGCTTTCATTCCACCTGTGCGACCCCGGTGAAAGGCGAGAATGTTATCACGACGTCACGATTAGAGAAATCAGGCCATATAGTAAGTTTCGTAATCGGTTTGCCCTTCCTGGTAAATTCCAAGCGTTAATTCAAATTCTTTTCTTTCTCGGTTGTTTTGCCAGGAATGCCAATCCTCCAATTGTTTCCAGGTGGCAATGACCAACGATTTATGGGGGTCGCTTACATCAACAAGAGTTTCTCCGGTTACATATCCAGGCTGGCCCATCGCTTTTCCCCGAAATTTTCTCAGCAACGAATTGATCTCTTCTTCTTTCCCAGGCATAAACCTTCTTTTTATAAGAACCTTTACCAGCATAGTGCCTCCTTTCCTGAATCGGGTTGTACCGGATCCGGGGGAATTTCTGTTTGTTGGTTTCCGTTCAAAAACGGATCGGTAAGAAGTTTTATTGTTCTGCTATCAAATGAAAAACGGGTCTTTTCGCACCAGGTAATTGTCAGTGACATTTTGATTCCTTTAGACGAGTAGCAAAGCGTTTTTCAGAATCAGGCCGCAGGTGGTGTTCGCGTGGCAGAAACCGGTCGGTTTGAAAGAAGGTGATTTCGGTGTCGAAGCAAAAGTCTTGCGTTGTTCAAGAAAACGCAGTCAAACCGAATTGA